>CAXTUQ010000010.1:1543-25866 GCA_964247405.1 uncultured Acetobacteraceae bacterium | reverse complement strand
CATCCGCAGGGCGTCGGCGGTGTAGCCCACGATGACGAACTCGAGGGGCAGCGACCGTGCCCGGGCGTCCCGCGCGCAGGCGAGCAGGACCTCATAGCCCTTTTCCAGCCCGATCGCCCCGACGACGCAGACCCGGCGGACGGCGCCGGGCGGCATGGGCGCGGTCGGCGGGGCGGCGTCGTCCTCCTCCAAGCTTCGCACGACAGGTGCCGTGCCGGGAAAGTGCCGCCGGATGCGCGACGCCGCGTCCGCGGACGGGGCAATGACCTGGCGGGCGGACGCGAGTTCGTCGGCCGAGCGCGCCAGGAGCGCAGGCACCGTGATGTCCTCATGCAGCTTGCTGCCGAGATCGGCGACGCAGGCCTCGCATCCCGCAACGTCGGGCTCCCCGCAATAGCGCCGGCCGGTGCTGACCAGCGCGATGCGTGGGCAGAACCAGGCGTAGTCGTGTACGAACAGATCAACCGGCAGGCGAAGCAAGCGCCGCAGCCCGAGCACCGCGTGGTTGTGGCCGAGCAGGTGGTGCAGTTCCAGGTGGCGTGGGCGGTCGGGGCGCAACAGCTTTGCAAGTTCCGGCAGTTCGCCCGGGACGGCGTAAATCAGGTTGGGGTATGGGGTGCCCGCGGTCTCGATGCGGCAGGTACTCCGCCCCGGTGCGCCGGGGCGCAGCACGATGGGACGCAGCCCGGCTTCCATGTGCGCGGTGCTGCGTTCCGTCACCACGCGGTCCACGCCGCCGCCGCCGCCATGCGTGACCAGGATCATCGCCCCCGCACGGGACCGTCCGGCGGCCCAGCGCAGGGCGTCGATGCGGCGCCGGGCGGGCGCCAGCGGGTTGGCGGCGATATGGGTCGCAATCAACGCGTCGTAGCCAGGGTGCAGCCGGTTCAGCACGACGAGGTTGCGCCGGATCAGATGGTGTCGCGCCGCTCCGAACGATTGCCCGCCGACATGGGCCACGAACACGCCAAGCGCCGCCACGCTGCGCCATCCGAGATGCCGGGCGCGCAGGCAAAAGTCGTTCTCCTCGCCGTAGCCCTGGGCGAAGCAGTCCTCGCGGAACAGCCCGGTCTCTTCCAGGCAATCCCGCCGCAGATACAGGCAAAACCCGACGCCGGTCGGGATGTTGGCCACCGCATCGGCGTTGGCCTGCTGCGCCAGGGTGTCCGTGGCGACCGTGGCGGCCAAGTCCGGGATGGAATTGCCGCCGTCCCGGTCGGGATAGCTCAGGATGGTGGCGTCATTCGACAGCGGCGTCACCGTGCCGATGTCGGGCGCGGCATACGCGGCCGCGCGCAGCCGGTCGAGCCAGCCCGGCGGCACCAGGGTGTCGCTGTTCAGCAATACGGCGTCGCGGGGCGCGCAGGCCCGCAGCCCGGCGTTCGCCGCGGCGGGGAAGCCGCGGTTCTCCGGCAGCCGGACCAGGCGGATGCGCTTCCGCCGCGCGAGCGCTTCAAGCGCCGCCACGAGGTCAGGCTCAGGCGAGGCGTCGTCGATCACCCAAACGCGAGTGCCGCGCGGGACCGTCGCCAGCACCGAGGTGAGGCATGACAAGGTCTGCGCCCGGCCGCGGTAGGCCGGCACCACCACATCGACCGCACGCGGACGCGCGGCGGGCCGGACGCCCTGCGGCACGGCGGCGTCGGCCAGGATGGGGGCGTGGGATGGAGCCGCCGTGGGAAGCTGCACGGCCCGGGCGAGCGCCGTGGCCGTGCGCGTCTCCATGCCCGGGTCGATGGGGCTGCCGACAAGGTGCCGTCCGGCCGGGGTGAGCACGGATGTCGCACCGTCCTGCACAATGGCTTCGACCGGCAGCGCGAAACGCCGGGGACGCGCCAGCGGCCGGCCAAGGACCACGTCGGTCGCGGGCGTCGTCGCCGTGACGGCGTGGCCTTCAATGGTCAGCACCGGATCACGCTCCGGATCGGCAGGATGCCAGGCCCAGCCTTGCAAGCCGCACTCCCGGGCCTCCACCACCCCCTCAACCGCAATGATGGCGGCGACGCCGAGCGGGCTGCCCAGGCAGGGCGTGCCGTTGCAGTCCACGTCCAACACGTTGGCAGCGCGCCACCCTGCGGGCAACTTGGCCTTGCCGCCGGACCACGCCGGCCGCACCGCGACGCCATCCAGCTTGAGTTGAACCTTGCGGGCCATGCCCACATGCACCCGGCCGTCGCCGTCCAGTCCACACCATCCCGGCAATCCCGCGGTGCGCGCCACCGCTGCCGCCAGTGCTTGGAGTGTTGCGGTGGGCACGCTGGTGCGGAGCGCCTCGGCGGTGGCCCGGACGGACCGTTCGGTGTCACCCAGCAAGCGCGCGCAGGCTGCCAGGCCGGCCCACGCCTCAGACAGCGCATACCGGCGGCCCACCTCCTCGAACAAGCTGGACGCCTCGGACAGACTGCCGGCCTGCATAAGAGCACTGGCCAAAGCCAACGCAACGGTGCCGTCATCCGGCAACAGGCGATGCGCGCGCTGCAGCCAACGCAGCGCCTCGACCGGGCTGCTGGCCGCCGCAGCAGCCCGGCTGCGCTTCCAAGCGGACTGGGCCAGGTCCTGCCATTGCTGGTCGGGCGTTTGGCGGCGATGCGCCTCTGCCCGGGCCTGAATGTCTGACGGCGGGGCGTTGCTCACGAGTCGCAGGGCCTTCCTAGCATCTGGCCCTTTGATGGCCGTTCAGTGGGCGGCGACGGCTTGTTCTTGCCTCTGCGGCGCGGGATCGTTGGGGACTGACGCCAAAGGCAATGCTGCCAGGTCTTTCTCTGCCTCGACGATGCCAGCCTTGCGCGCATGCTCCAAGAGGACTCGCGCCTGGGCCAAGTCGGTCTGCCCTGCCGTGCCGCGGGCGAGATAGCGGCCGAGCATCAGCACCGCATAGGGATGGCCTTTTTCCGCCGCCTTGGCGTACCATCCCTGGGCCGCGACTCGGTCAATCGGGATGTCCTGCCCCCCGCCCAGCATCTCCCCCATCGCGAACTGCGCGCCGACATGACCCTTGTCGGCGGCTGCCTGGAACAGCTTGTGCGCCGCCGCGTGGTCGCGCGGGCCGCCCTTCCCATTCACCATCATCTCAGCCACAGCCACCTGGGCATCGACCATTCCGGCATCCGCCGCGCGCTGCATCCAGGCCCGGCCCTCATGCAAGTCGGCGTCCACGCCACGGCCTTCCGCCAACATGCGGCCATACCAATACTGCGCGTTCACCACGCCATCCGCGGCCCGGCGCAGCCACTGCGCGGCCTTGGCGTCATCACGGTCGATCCCAACGCCCTCAGCCAAGCAAACGCCGAAGTTGAACGCCGCCACCAGATCGCCGGAGGTCGCCGCCGCCTCAAACCATTCGCGCGTACGTATTCGGTCCTCTGGGTCTCCGTCACCTGTCATGGCAATGTTCGCCAGGTTGGCTTGCGAAGGCTTGTCGCCCTTCTCGCCGGCCATTCGAAGCCAGCGCGCGGCCTCGTTGGCGTCCCGGGACACGCCGGCTCCGGTCAGGTACAACATGCCGAGCGCACGGGCCGCCCCGCCGTGCCCCTGCTCGGCGGCGCGATGGAACCATGTGGCCGCCTCCGCATAGTTCGGCGGCAAGTCACCACCCTTGGCGTAGAGGTCGCCGACGAGGGCAGCCGCCTCGGGATCTCCCGCCAGGGCCGCCCGGCGCAGCCAGCTTTCGCCGGTGACGAGGTCACGGTCCACGCCGCGGCCCTCCATCAGCGCCAATCCCCAGCGTGCCTGGCCGGAGCGGACGCCACGCTCGGCGGCCCGACGGTAAAGCTGGGCCGCCGCCGCCGGGTCGCGATCCACGCCAGTGCCCTCCGCGGTCAGGACGCCGAGCAGGTAAAGACCCAACGGCAGGTTTGCTTCGGCTGCCTTCGCGATCTCGACAACGGCAACCCGACGCTCCGCATCGGTGGCCGCGGTCCGCAGCAACGCCAGCCCATGGCCGAGCGAGCCTTGGGCGCAGCCGGCCTGCGCCGAGCGCCGATACCACTCATCCGCGACCGGCAAGTCGCGCAAGGCCTCTGGCCCCGAGGTCAGAACATAACCCAGCAACGCCTGCGCGTCCGCCGAACCGGCCTCGGCTGCCGGCTTGGCCCAACGGACGGCTTGGGCGAAATCCGGCTCGCCCGGCAGCGCCTCGGCGAACAGTCCGCCCGTCGCGTTATCGCCGCGGCCGGTGCCCGTGAGGTAAATCGCAGCCAACGCCGCTTGGGCCTCGATCTTGCCGCTTTCCGCCGCACGTTGCAGCCAATGCGCCGCCATGGACCGGCTGGGCGGCACGCCGTTGCCATCCAGGTAGGCGCGCCCAACACGGTATTGCGCCTCAGTGTCCCCGCGCTGGGCAGCCTTGGCGACCACCGGAAAACCGAGGTGCCGTTCGCCGCTGTCCATCTGCCGGTAGGCAAGCTGCAACCGGGCGCCGGGTGAAACGACCGACCGGACACGTTCGAACAGGCCAGCCATCGCTAGAGCGCTCCGAGGCCAGGCATCACGGCTCGCGCATCCCGTCCATGGCAACGGGCAGCACGCGGCTGAGCAGGTAACCGACGACCGTGCGCTCGCCCACCTTGATGTCCGCCGTGATCGGCATGCCGGGAGTCAGGCGGAACCCTGGGGGTGTCCCATGCAGCTTGACCTCATCGAGCGAGATGCGGGCGCGATAAAAGGTTTGGGCGTTGTTGCCGGGCGACGACTGCTGGATGCCGCGCTGCTTCTCGTCGGGGTTACTTGTGAAGCTGTCAGCGCTGACTACGCGGACCGTGCCCTCCGCGGCGCCATACTGGGTGAAGGGGAACGTGTCGAACTTCACCGTGACCGTGTTCCCCGGGTGCACGAAGCCAGCGTCCATGCCGGCCACGTTGGCCTCGACCTCAAACGGCGAGTCGACCGGCACCAGGGTCAGGAACTGCTCGCCTGATTGCAGCACCGAGCCGGGCGACACCTTGGCGATGTTATTCACGACCGAGTCCTGTTCCGCTCGCACCTCCACCAACTGCCGACGCAGATCGGCCTTGTTCAGGTTCTCCTTGGCGTCGCTCAGCTTGCGGCCTTGTTCCGTCAGGTCCTGGCTGACCTGGCCGCGCCATTGCTGGTTGTAGCCGTCACGTTCGGCCTGCATGGCCTGCAGGTCGCGCGCCGCTTGTTCCACCTGGTTCGCCGCGTTGCTCATGCCGCGCTTGACCTCCAGCCGGCTGTCCGTCGCCGCCAAGCGGTTGATCTGGCTGCCAACCTGCAGGCGCTCCAGTTCGATGCGCTTGCGCTCCAATTCCTCGGCGACCTTCAGCCTTTCGGCGTAGGCGTCCTTGTCGGCAACCGCCCGCTGGATCTGGCTCTGCAAGCTGTTGATCTTTTGATTATAGTTCTCGTTCTTGAAGCTGCGTTCGGCCTGGTGCTGAAGGAAGATAGCCCCCTGCAGCACAGATAGCGGGCTGCCGTCCTTCGGCGCATAGGTTTTTCCGGACGCCTCAGCCTGCAAGCGCTCAACTTCTGCCGTCAGGCTGGCGACCTGCGATTCCAGCGCTGCGGCGTCGGCGGTAGCGAAGGTGGGATCGAGTCGGGCAAGCAGATCGCCCTTGTGCACCACCTGCCCTTCCTTGACGTCAATCGAACGGACGATTGCCGTTTCCAAAGGCTGCACGACGCTGGTTGCCGATTGCGCCACGACCTTGCCCTGCGTGGTGACGACCTTGTCGATGGGGATCAAGGCTGCCGCACCGATGCAGGTCGCCGCTAGGGTGCACACCACCCAGATGGTGCCGCGTGCGCCATGCAAGGCGGGAGCAACCGTGAGCGCCGCCGTGGGCGAATGGAACTCCAGCAGCCCCGGCAAGGCTATGGCGTTCGCCTTTTCCGAATTGCGCAGGGTCAATTGAGCCATGAAACTCTCCGTCTAGCGGCCAAGCCGGCCGCCTTTGTTCTTTTGCTGGGCGACGGCCAACAAGTCCCTTGGGCACCGTTGGCCGACCGCCTACGCCGGGTGTGCTGCTTAATCCCCTTGGGCAAGCACAGGCACGAGCGGCGGCGGCCGACCCATCGCCCCGTCGAGGTGCCGGTTCTGCTGCGACCACAGCATCTTGTAGATCGCGCAACGTTCCAGCAGGACACGGTGCGGGGCCAGGTCAACCACGGTGCCCTTGTCCATCACCAGGATCAGGTTGCAATCGACCAGCGACGACAGGCGGTGGGAGACGATGACCATCGTGCGTCCCTTGCCCAGCCGGGTCAGGTTGGCGTTGACCAACGCTTCGCTTTCGGGATCGAGAGCGCTGGTGGCCTCGTCCAGGATCATCAGCCGTGGGTCGGCAATCACCGCGCGGGCGATGGCCAAACGCTGCCGCTGCCCACCGGACAGGTTGGCCGAACCTTCCTCGATCCAAGTGTCGTAGCCCTGGGGCAGCCGCTCGATGAACTCCTCCGCGCCCGCCAGCCGCGACGCCCGGATCACGTCCTCCAACGTCAAGCCCGGGCGTCCCGCGGTGATGTTGTCCCGTACCGTGCCGCGGAACAGAAAGTTGTCTTGCAGCACGACGCCGAAGCTCCGGCGCAGGTGCGTCAGGTTGATCTCCCGCAATTCCACGCCGTCGATCTTGAGGAAGCCGCTGTACTCGCGGTTGATGCCCTGCAGCAGCCGGGTGATGGTGCTCTTACCCGATCCGCTGCGCCCGACGACGCCCAGCATGGTGCCTGCCGGAATTTCGAAGCTGACCTTGTCAAGCGCCGGCAGCTTCGAGCCGGGATAGGTGAAGGTCAAACCCTCGAACGTCACGTCACCCTTGAACTTCGGGCGTAGGCCGCCCTGCATCGCCGCGGTCTCGTTGGGGTTGTTCAGCACCGCCGCGACCTGGCCGATGGAGGCGCGCACATCCTCGAAATCCTCGACCAAACGCGCAAGCCCTACGAGCGGCTGCGTCACCCGGCTGCCCAGCATCATGAATGCGACAAGCCCGCCTACGGCAATGCCCGTTGTGTCCTGCATGGCGATGTAGGCGCCGATCATGATGACGCCGCGCTGGATGAACGACTCAATCGGGTTGATGATCGTCTGAGGCCAGTTGGCGAGGCGGCCGGCTTGCAGCTTCAGCTTTCCGGCCTTTGCGGTGCGCTCATCCCACTCGGACCGGCGCTGCGGCTCAAGCGCCAGCGACTTCACGGTGCGGATGCCGTGCACCGTTTCCACCATCGTGCTGGCTTTCTCGGACTCGGCCGCCGTCAGCTTGAAGATCACCTTACGCAGCGCCGGCAGGAAGGCAAGGATCACAAGCGCGATGATGATGGCGCAGACCAAGACAATCGAGGCAAGCGCCGCCTGCATCCAGAACAGCAGCGGCAGCAGAAACACCAAGGTGAACATGTCGAGGAAGGTGCCCATCAGCTTGCCGGTCAGGAACTCGCGAATCTTCCAGACCTGCATCAGGCGATAGTTGATCTGTCCGGCCGGGTTCTTCTCGAAGTAGTCGAGCGGCAGGCCGAGCAGCCGGTTGAACACGTGCAGGTGCAAGCGGGCGTCAACCCGGGTCGAGACGACTTGCACCAGCTCGCGCCGGGCATAACCGAGCAACGTCTCATACATCGTCGTGATGAGCAGGATGGAGCTGAGCAGCACCAGCGTGGACAGGCTGTGATGCGTCACCACGCGGTCCACCACCGTCATGACCAGCAGCGGCGGGATGATCGTCAGCGCGCTCAGCGTAATGGAGGCGACGCTGACATCCCGCAGCGAACGCTTTTCCTTGGCGACCAGGCCCATAAGCCAGGAAAGCGAGAAGCGCTGGTCCTCCTCCGCTTCCCCGCGCAGCCGGCGGATCAGCAACACCTCGCCGTTCCAGGCCTGGGACAGCCGCAACTCGTCCACTGGGATCGCTGGATCGCTCGATGAGGCGGCGGGGTCCCTGATCCAGATGACGTTGCGGCTGGCATCGCTGCCGACCAGCAGCCCGGCGCCGCCATCCTTGAGCAGCAGCACCACGGGCGAGGCCGGGCGCTCGCTGCCTTGCAGCTTGAACAGCTGCTTCCAGCGCACGCGCTCGCCCTTGGCCGACAAGCCTTGGTCGCGCGCCCAAGCCACCAGCGAGGCCGGCGACGGCACCGTTTCGTTCAGGGCCGGGCGGAAATCCTCAAGGTGCAGGTCAAGCCCATGGTGGCGCGCGACGGCGATCACCGCCATCAGGCGGGTCTGCGGGCTGGCGCCTGGCCGGTCGCCGCCGATCGTTCCGGCATTGATCAGCGAGGACCCGTCGTTGTTGGGAGCGGTCGAGGCGAGTTGATCCACAAAAAAATTCCTTGTCTCACACGCGCCCACAAGCGGCAGGCCGCCTGCTGGACGCGCACCGCTTAGCACACAGTCGCAAGGATTTGGGAAGAAATGATGCGACGGCACCTCCCTTGCGCCGTCATAATAAGTTTTTTCGGGTTTAAACTTTGTTAAAGTGCGGCTGGCTCGCCGTGCGATAGCCCGCTAAGACGAAATCATGGACATCCGCCCCGCCACCCCCGCCGATATCCCCGAGATCCAGGCCATCTACGCCCACCACGTGCTGCATGGCGCCGGCACGTTCGAGGAGGTGCCGCCTGCCGTCGAGGAGATGCAGGGCCGCTACCAGGACATCGTTGGCCACGGCTGGTCGTTCCTGGTCGCGGCCGATGCGACGGGCGTGCTCGGCTACGCCTATTTCACCCAGATGCGGGACCGGTCGGCTTACCGCTACACCGCCGAGGACAGCATCTACGTGCGCGAGGACGTGCGCGGCCAGGGGGTTGGCAAGGCTCTGGTGCAGCAATTGCTGGCCGACGCGACGGAAGCAGGCTTCCGGCAGATGATCGCGGTGATCGGCGACTCGGAGAACGTCGGCTCCATCGGGGTGCACGCTTCGCTAGGCTTCGGGCGTGCCGGGCTACTGCGGGCGTCGGGATTCAAGTTCGGGCGCTGGGTGGACACCGTCTATATGCAGCGTGCGCTCGGCCGCGGCGACACCGACATCCCTGCTTAAGCAAGGCGGAACCGCGCCGCCGCCACCGGGTCCGATTGCAGGGCGGCCCTGACTGCCGCTTCAGCGTCGCGCCCATCGACCAAGACCCGGCGAAAGAAGGCCACCTCCCCCCGCGCCCGCTGCATGAACAAATGGCCCAAGGCCTGGGCGGCCGGGGCGCGCGCCACGCAGCAAGCGCATCCGGCGTCATGCCCGGGTGCGCCGCCCGACACGTCGGCCAACACGGCATCGCCCTCTTGGGCACCCCGGCTGCTGCCAAACACGACGGGAATGCGGGCATCGAACATCAGCGTCATAACATGGACATAAGGATGTCTTTATATTAAGGTCAAGCGATGGATGACCTTTTGACCGCGCTGCGCGCCGCTGCCGAGCCGACCCGGCTGCGCCTGCTCGCCCTGGCGGCGCGCGGCGCGTTTTGCGTGATGGATTTCACCGAGATCCTTGGCCAAAGCCAGCCCCGCTTGTCCCGCCACCTTAAACTGCTCTGCGACGCTGGATTGCTGGCGCGGGTGCGGGAGGGGGCCAACGTGTGGTTTGGGTTGCCGCCCGACGCCGGGCTGATCCGGGATGTGCTGGCACGTTTGCCGGAGGACGACCCGGTGCTGGCCGCCGACCGCCGGGGCGCCGCCCGCGTGCTGGCGGAGCGGGCGCGGATCGCCTCCGAAAGCTTCCGGCACAAAGGCGCGGATTGGGACGAGATGCGGGCCTTGGACCTGCCGGCCGCCGATGTGGAAGCGGCGGTGCTGCGGCTGTTGCCCGGCCCACGGCTCGGCCGGATGCTGGACATCGGCACCGGGACCGGACGGATGCTGGAGCTGTTGGCGCCATGGATTTCGGCCGGGCTGGGCGTGGACGCCAGCCGGGCGATGCTGGCGTTGGCGCGGGCGCGGCTGGCCAAGGCCGCGCTGGCGCATTGCGCCGTCCGCCAGGCAGACATGTACCGCCTTCCGCTTTCCGGCGGCTACGATGTCGTGCTGCTGCAGATGGTGCTGCACTACGCCGAAGATCCGGATGCCGCCCTGGCCGAGGCGGCCCGCGTGCTGGCGCCGGGTGGCCGGCTGGTCGTGGTGGACCTGGCCGAGCATGCCCGCGACGACCTGACGGACCGCCTGGCGCATCGCTGGCCCGGTTTCACCGATGCGGTCATGCAGGCGGCGTTCGACCGGGTGGGCCTGCGGCCGGCCGCCCCGCTGTCTGTGCCAGGTCCGCTGGAGGTGCGGCTCTGGTCCGGCGTGATGCCGACGCCCCCCGCGGACACATACCGAACCGAACACGCCCACCAACCTGTTTCCGAGGACGCCTGATGACCCGACCCCATTTGCTCGACGCGCTGCGTGACCGGGTGCTGCTCTGCGACGGCGGCATGGGCAGCCGCGTGCAGGCGCTGCCGCTCGACATCGAGCGCGACTACTGGAACCAGGAGAACTGTACGGAGGTGCTGAACCTGTCCCGCCCGGACCTGGTGCGCGACATCCACCACGGCTACTTCGAGGCCGGCGCGGACATGGTGGAAACCAACACCTTCGGCGGCTCGCCAATCACGCTGGCCGAGTTCGGCCTGGGCGAGCGGGCGCGCGAGATCAACAAGACCGCGGCGGAACTGGCGCGGGAAGCGGCGGAGGGTTTTTCGGACGGGCGGCACCGCTGGGTGGTCGGCAGCATCGGGCCGGGCACCAAGCTGCCCACCCTCGGCAACATCGCCTATGACCCGCTGGAGGCGGCGCTCGCTGAGCAGTCGCGCGGCCTGATCGCCGGGGGGGTGGATGCGATCCTAATCGAGACCTGCCAGGACACGCTGCAGATCAAGGCGGCGGTGAACGGCGCCAAGATCGCCCGGGCCGAGGCCGGCACGGACACGCCGATCTTCGTGCAGGTGACGGTGGAAACCACCGGCACGCTGCTGGTTGGCCCGGATATTGCGGCGGCGGCCACGGTGGTTCATGCGCTCGACGTGCCGCTGGTCGGGCTGAACTGCGCGACGGGACCGCAGGAAATGTCGGAGCACGTGCGTTGGCTCGCCGCCAACTGGCCCGACCTGATCTCGGTGCAGCCCAACGCCGGCTTGCCGGAACTGGTGGACGGGCGGACGCGCTACCCGCTCGACCCCGGGCAGATGGCGAGCTGGATGGAGCGGTTCATCCAGGAGGACGGGCTGAACCTGATCGGCGGCTGCTGCGGCACCGACGTGCCGCATATCCGGGCGCTGGATGCCATGCTGCGCCGCCGGGGCGAGGGCTTCCGCCCGGCGCCGGTCGCGCGCAAGCCGGTGTGGGTGCCGAGCGTCGCCAGCCTGTACAGCCAGACGGCGCTCCGCCAGGAGAACAGCTATTTCTCCATCGGCGAGCGCTGCAACGCCAATGGGTCGAAGAAGTGGCGGGAATTGCAGGAGAAAGGTGACTGGGACGGCTGCGTGTCGGTCGGGCGGGAGCAGGTGGCGGAGGGGTCCAACAGCCTCGATGTCTGCACCGCCTTCGTCGGGCGCGACGAGGTGGCCGAGATGAACGAGGTGATCACCCGGTTCACCAGCAGCGTGAACTCGCCGCTGGTGATCGACAGCACCGAGACGCCCGTGCTGGAGGCGGCGCTGCGGCTGCATGGCGGCAAGCCGATCATCAACTCGATCAACTTCGAGGACGGCGAGCAGGCGGCGCATGATCGGCTGGTGCTGGCGAAGAAGTTTGGCGCGGCGGTGATCGCGCTGACCATCGACGAGACCGGCATGGCCAAGACGCCGGAAGCCAAGCTCGCCATTGCCCGGCGGCTCGTCGAGTTCGCCTGCGGCAAGCACGGGCTGCCGCAGTCGGACCTGCTGATCGACCCTCTCACCTTCACCGTCGCCACCGGCAACGAGGATGACCGCAAGCTCGGGCAATGGACGTTGGAGGGGATCAAGCTGATCCGGGACGCCTTTCCCGACATCCAGATCATCCTGGGCCTGTCGAACATCAGCTTCGGCCTCAACCCGGCGGCGCGCGCCGTGCTGAACTCGGTGTTCCTCGACCACGCCGTGCGCGCCGGCATGACGGGCGCCATCGTGCATGTGAGCAAGATCAGGCCCTTGCACCTCCTTGCTCCCGAGGAAGTGCAGGTCGCCGAGGATCTGCTGTTCGACCGGCGGCGGGACGGCTACGACCCGTTGCAACGGCTGTTGGAGCTGTTCGCCGACCGCAAGCTGGCGGACGTGGCGAAGAAGGTCCGGGCCGATACCGTCGAGGGCCGGCTCAAGGACCGCATCGTGGACGGCGACCGCAAGGGCCTGACGGAGGAGCTGGACGAGGCGATGCTGACGTTGCCGCCGCTCGACATCATCAACAACGTGCTGCTCGACGGCATGAAGGTGGTGGGCGAGCTGTTCGGCGCGGGCAAGATGCAGTTGCCCTTCGTGCTGCAATCGGCCGAAACCATGAAGGCCGCGGTCGCCCACCTGGAGCCGCACATGGAGCGAGTGGCCGGGCAGGAGAAAGGCACCATCGTGCTGGCCACCGTGAAGGGGGACGTGCACGACATCGGCAAGAACCTGGTCGACATCATCCTGACCAACAACGGCTACCGGGTGGTGAACCTCGGCATCAAGGTGCCGCTCGCCGACATGGTGGCCGCCGCGAAGCAGCACCAGGCCCACGCCATCGGCATGTCGGGGCTGCTGGTGAAAAGCACCGTGGTGATGCGGGAGAACCTGGAGGAGATGGGGCGGCAGGGGCTGGAAATCCCGGTCATGCTGGGCGGCGCCGCGCTCACCCGCAACTACGTCGAGGATGACTGCGTGCGGGCCTATGCCTCCGGGCGTGTCGCCTATGCCCGGGATGCCTTCGACGGGCTGAACCTGATGGACAAGGTCACGGGCAACGGCTTCGACGACTACCTGGCGGCCATCCAGGCGAAGCGGTCCGGCAAGGCGCGCAACACGCAGCGCACGCTGGGCCAGGCCGACCAGCGTGCGTTTCGCCCGGTCGATGTGGCGGCGGTGCAGGCGCGTCGGCGCCGGCTGACGGCCGACGTGCCGCCGCCCACGCCGCCGTTCTGGGGCGCCCGGATGATCGAGGCGGCGCCCAAGGCGGTGATCCCGTTCCTGAACGAGCGGTCGCTCTACCAATTCCAGTGGGGCTTCCGGAAGCAGGGCAAGACGTTGGAGGATTTCCTGGGCTGGGCCAAGCAGGAGCTGCGCCCGGTGATGCGCCGGATGCTGGCGATCTGCGAGGCGGACAGCATCCTGCGTCCCCAGGCGATCTACGGCTACTGGAAGGCCGCCGGCCAGGGCAACGACCTGATCGTGTTCGAGGAGGACGGGCAGACCGAGCTGTGCCGCTTCACCCTGCCGCGCCAGCCCAAGGAGGACGGCGAGTGCATTGCCGACTTCTTCCGCGACGTGGACGACGCGGAGCGCGACGTGATCGGCCTGCAAGTGGTCACGGTCGGGCAGAAGGCATCCGACACGGCGCGGCTGTGGTTTGAGGACAACCGCTACCAGGACTACCTGTACCTGCACGGCCTGTCGGTCGAAGTGGCGGAGGCGATGGCCGAGTACACCCACAAGCGCATCCGGGCGGAGCTGGGCTATGCCGGGGAGGACGACCGCGACATCGAGCGCATGTTGTCCCAGCACTACCGCGGGTCCCGCTACTCCTTCGGCTACCCGGCCTGCCCCAAGCTGGAGGACCAGGCGCCTTTGCTGCGCCTGCTGGATGCCGAGCGCATCGGCGTGTCGCTTTCGGACGAGTGGCAACTGCACCCGGAGCAATCGACCAGCGCCATCGTCGTGCTGAACCCGAAGGCGAAGTACTTTTCGGTGTAGCCCTCCCCTGCTAATTCGGTCCGGCGACAGGCGCAGGGGCAGCATTGGACCAGATGGGGCGCATCGCCGGCACCACGATCCTCGTCGGCGTCGCCGTGCTGGCGATGAAGGCGGCGGCGTGGCGGCTGACCGGCAGCGCCGCGCTGTACTCGGATGCGCTGGAAAGCGTGGTCAACGTGGCGGCGAGCCTGGTCGCCTTCGGGGCGCTGCGCCTGGCCGCCCGGCCGGCTGATGCGAACCATCCTTACGGGCATGACAAGGTCGAGTTCTTCGCGGCGGTGATCGAGGGCGTGCTGATCATCGTGGCCGCCGGATCGATCCTGCAACATGCGTGGGCGACCTGGAGCCAGCCTGCTTCGTTGCAACAGCCATGGCTTGGCTTGGGGATCAACGCCGTGTCCACCGTGGTCAACGCGGGCTGGGCCGCCGTGCTGGTGCGGGCGGGCAAGCGGCACCGCTCGCCGGCGCTGGCGGCCGATGGGCGGCATCTGTGGACGGACGTAGTGACATCGGTCGGCATCACGTCCGGGCTGGTGCTGGCGGTGCAGACCGGGCTGCACTGGCTGGACCCGGCGCTGGCCGTAGGCGTCGCCGCCAGCGTGCTGTGGTCCGGCGTGCGCCTGGTGACGGACAGCGTCGGCGGCCTGATGGACGCAGCACCAGCCGGGGTGATCGTGGAGCGCATCCGCCTGCTGGTCGGCCAGCACGCGGACGGCGCCATCGAGGCGCACGACTTGCGCACCCGCCATGCCGGGCGGCTGACCTACCTGGAGTTCCATCTCGTGGTGCCCGGCGAGATGCGGGTGGCGGAGGCGCACGCAATCTGCGACCGCATAGAGGCGGCGCTGAAGGCCGAGGTCGAAGGGCTGGTCATCACCATCCATGTCGAGCCGGAACTGAAGGCCAAGCACAGCGGCGTGCTGGTTCTGTGACGAAGCCCGGCGCATGAAGGCGTGGGTCCTGCCGGCGTCGGCGACGCTGCACCTTGTGGTGATCGCGGCGCTGCTGCCTTGGCCCGCTGGGCAGGCCGACGGCACGGCAGAGGCGCCTCCAATCGAGGTCGAGCTGGTGCAGCAGCCCGATGCCGCTCAGGGCGCTCCGGCCGTTGCCCCCAAGACGGAGGCCGCCAGTGTGCCGCGCGCGCAGCAGCCCATTCCTCCCGAAGCGGACACGGCGCCGTTGCCGGCCGGCAACCCTGCCCCCGCTTCGGAAACGGCTGCCGCCGCCGTCAACCTCGGGGATGCCGAGGAGGCCCGCGACGGCATGGACGTGACCGGACACGGCGTGATCCCGCCAAGCCCGGACAGCGCATTCCGCAATCAGCCCCCCACCTATCCGGCCGAGGCGGCGCGGCAGCACGCGCAGGGGACCGTGAGATTGCTGATCCATGTTTCGGCGCAGGGCCGGCCGCAGGAGGTGGTGATCGCCAACAGCAGCGGCGCCGAAAGCCTGGACCGCGCAGCGCGCAACGCCGTGCGGCGCTGGCGCTTCACTCCGGCGCAGAACCAGGGCACGCCGGTGCCGTTCGACTACTCGCTCGACATCCGTTTTATCCTTGGGGACAAGCCATGATCAGAATCGACCGGGTCGTGACCCGCGGCGGCGACGGCGGGGAAACCTCGCTGGGCGACGGCGCCCGCGTGCCGAAAGACGCGCTGCGCGTCGAGGCTTACGGCACTGTCGATGAGGCCAACGCGACCATTGGCCTGCTGCGCTTGCATACCGCGGGCGATGCCGACGCCGACGCCATGCTGGTGCGTATCCAAAACGACCTGTTCGACGTGGGCGCCGACCTTTGCGTGCCGGGCGCCGCCGGCGAGCGCCTGCGCGTGACAGACGCGCCGAGCGTGCGGCTGGAGGCCGAGGTCGCGGTGATGAACGCGGCCCTGCCGGCGCTCACCAGCTTCATCCTGCCGGGCGGCACCCCGGCGGCCGCCCATGCCCATCTGGCGCGCACCGTCGTCCGTCGGGCCGAGCGCCTCGTGGTGCGGCTGTCCCGTGAGGAGGAGGTAAACACGGCAGTGATCCGGCTGCTGAACCGGCTATCGGATCACCTGTTCGTGCTCAGCCGCCGGCTCAATCCCGGTGGCGACGTGCAGTGGGTGCCCGGCGCGAACCGGTAGGCTTTTTAGGCTGCCCCGGCGACGTAAGCTTTCAGGCTGTCCATCTCCTGCTCCTGCTGGCTGAGCCGGGCCTTCACGATGTCGCCGATGCTGACGATGCCCACCATTTGGTCGCCGTCCATGACCGGCAGGTGACGGAACCGTCCGTGGGTCATCATCTCCGTCGCCTGCGCCACCGTCGTGGCGTGGGTGGCGGTCCGCAGATTCCGCGTCATGAGTTGCGCCGCCGTCATCGCCAGCGTCCGGCTGCCGTGCTCGGCCAGGCTGCCCACGATGTCGCGCTCGCTGACGATGCCGAGGAGCTGCCGCGCCGTGTCCATCACGACCACTGCGCCGATGCGCCGGGCGGCAAGCTGTTCCACCACCTCGGCAATTGTCGCGGTCGGGGCGACATGGGCGACGTCGTGGCCTTTGTGCTTCAAGATTGCGGCTATGGTCATGGAAAACCTCCCTGGCAGAGACGGTTATGCTGCGCGCCTGCCAGGGAGGATTGCAAATGGTCGGTTAGCAGGCGCAGCAAACAAAACCTGACCCAACCCTTTCGTCACTCCGCGGCCTGCGCCAAGGCCGGGCTAAGCTGGGTGGCGACCAGCTCGGCGAAGCGGCCCCGCTGCGCCAAGAGCTGATCGAAGCCGCCACGCTCCACCACGCGCCCTTGATCGAACACGAGGATTTCATCGGCGTCGCGCACGGTGCTGAGGCGGTGGGCGATGATGAAGGTGGTGCGTCCCTTCATCAGCGTGGCCATGGCGCGGGACACCCGTGCCTCCGTCGCGGCGTCGAGCGCGCTGGTCGCCTCGTCCAGGATCAGGATCGGCGGGTCCTTGAGCAGGGCGCGGGCAATGGCCAGGCGCTGCCGCTGCCCGCCGGACAGGGTGGCGCCGCGCTCTCCCACGACCGTGTCATAACCCTGGGGCTGGCGAATGATGAACTCGTGCGCGTCGGCCTGGCGGCAGGCACGCTCAAGCTCTTCGTCGGTCGCGTCGTAGCGGCCGATGCGCAGGTTCTCCCGGATCGAGCGATTGAACAGCAGGCTTTCCTGGAACACGACGCCAATGGAACGGCGCAGGCTTTCAAGCGACACGTCGCGCAGGTCCTGGCCGTCGATCTTGATGGTGCCGTGCACGGGGTCCCACAGGCGCTGCAGCAGGTTCATCGCGGTGGACTTGCCGGCGCCGGTCTGGCCGACGAGGGCCACGGAGGTCCCGGGCCGCGCGGTGAACGACACGTCGGTGAGGATGTTGGGGCCGCCGGGATAGGCGAAGCTCACCTTGTCGAAGCGGACCTCGCCGCGCGGCGCCGAGAGTTCCGCCGCCTGTGGGTGCTCCGGCACGGAGGACTTCGCATCCAGCACGCCAAAGAAGTCGTCCAGGACCGGCATCTGGAAGAACAGCCGCGAGGCGAACTGCACCGCCGATTCCATGCGGCCGATCAGCAGCGTGGCGAAACCCATGAAGGACACGATCTCGCCCACCGTCGCCTTGCCTTGGATGTGCAGGACGGTGCCGATCAGCACGATGGCGATCACCGCAAGCGTGCTGGCGGCGCGGGTCAGCACGTTGACCACCGCCCACCAGTTCAGCACGGGGAATTGATAGCGGATCACATCGTCGATGATCTGCCCGAACAGGCGGCTTTCGGCGGCGAGCCGCGTGAAGGACTGCACGACCATGACGTTGGCCAACGCGTCCTGCGCCGTGCCGGCCAGGTGTGAATGGTAGTACTCGACCCGGCGCTGCCCGGCCTCCGTCTTGCGCACCACCGCGACTGTCAGCACGACGAACACCACCACTAGGACCACCAAGGTCATGGCCAGGCGCCAGTTCAGCAGAAAGGTGAACGGCACCAGGGCGATGACGGCGACGTAGGTGGAAAGCTGGTCCTTGAAGAAGGTGAGCCACAGCCCGAACAGCGCGTCCGACCCGCCGAGCATGACCTTCATCAAGCGGCCGGAGTGGATGTCGCCATGGAAGGACAGCGGCAGCGACAGGACGTGGCTGAAGTAGCGGTTCATGATCTGCAGGCGGTTGCGATGCGCCATGCGCTCGGAATGCAGCGAGGTCGCGATGTTGGCGGCGATGGCCGAGGCGCCGACCGCGAACCAGATGCCCAGCAATATGGCGGATTGCGACCAAAGTTGGTCCGAAGGCAGCTTGTCGGAGCGTGTCAGCAGCCCGATAACCCGGCCGAACAGCACGGGGTCCAGGAACTGCAGCCCGGCCACGATGACGTTCGCCACGCCCAGCATGATCGCCAGGCGCTTGTCGGACCGCAGAACCGCAAGAGCCTGCCGGTAGATTTTGATGAAACGCATGACGCCATCCGCTGCGAGCAAGGGTGACTGGGCAAGCGCGCCGTTTGGCAGCGCGCGAAGGCTTCTACGCGCAGATCACGGCAATAAGAGGGCAGAGTTCAAAAAGTTTTCTGAAATCAGCCGGGTCAGGCCCGCTGTGCGCGAAACCATACGGTGGGGCTGGCGAACTCGTCCTGTGCCGCGACCGTCAGGATCTCGCGGGAGCCGGCCTCCGCGGTGCGGCGCAGCAGGCCATGGATGGCGCTGCCGGCCGCTTCCAATGCCGCCTGCGCCTGGCCGGTTCGCAGGTGATGGAACAGGAACAGGGCGGCGACCGCGTCCCCGGCGCCGTTCACCGACAATGGCAGCAGCGGCGTGCGCAGCAGGTGGGCGCCCTCCGCATCGACGGCCAGCATGTCCATGACATCCGGCGGCGTGTCGCTCGTCTGCAAGCTGGTCACAAGCACGGTCCGCGGGCCGCCCGGCGCCATCATCGCCCGCAGCCGCGCCACCGCTCGCAACGCGTCGTCGAAGGTGGCGCAGGATTGGCCGGTCAGATGCTCCAGCTCGAACTGGTTCGGGGTCAGGATGTCGGCGGCGGGCACGGCGCGGTCGCGCAGCAGCTCGGCGATGCCCGGGCGCACGAAGACGCCTGGCCCGTGGTCGCCGATGACGGGATCGCAGCAATACAACGCGGCCGGGTTGGCGGCGCGGACCCGGACGACGGCGTCGAGGATGGCCTCGCCGATCCCCGGATCGCCCATGTAGCCGGACAGCACCGCGTCGCAGGACGGCAGCACGCCACGGTCGGCGATGCCGTCCACCAGGTCCCGCACCACAGCACCCGTGAACACCTGCCCGGTCCAGGCGCCGTAGCCCGTGTGATTGCTGAACTGCACGGTGTTCACCGCCCAAACCTCCGCGCCTAGCCGCTGCAGCGGGAACACCGCGGAAGCGTTGCCGACATGGCCGTAGGCGACCCAGGACTGGATGGATAGGATGTTCACGGCGCAGCCTCTGGGTGTTCGTCGTTGGGCCGGAACTCGCGGGCGAGGACACCCATCATGATGTCGTCGTGGCGCTCGCCGCCGACCAGGGCGGCCTCGCGCTCGCGCCCTTCCACGACGAAGCCGCAGGCTTAGTAGCAGCGGATCGCCCGCGTGTTGTAGGCGACCACGCGCAGGCTGACGCGGTGCAAACCGAGCGCGCCGAAGGCGTGCGCCAGCGCGAGGCGGATAGCCTCGCGGCCCAGCCCCTTCCCGAGCTTTCCGGGATCGTAGAGGCCGATTGCGAGCCGGGCGCGGGCGTCGCGCTGATCCAGCGCGTCCAGGCGAACCTGGCCGAGAAGCTGTCCTTCGTGATCCACCACCCAAGCGTAGGGGTGGGCCGTGATGTCCTTGACCCAGCGCCTGGCCCCGGCCTCGGTCAGCGGCGGCCAGCCGGTCGCGTCGGCCCCGAACATCCGCATGACGCCCGGATCTCGTCCCAAGGCAAGCCGCTCCGCTACGTCCTCCGGCCGGGGCGGCCGTAGCGTGACCGCCAATCCCTGCAACACTGGACCGTCCGCTGCCATTCAGCCCGCGCCGCTACGCGCAGCGGCCCCCATCCACCGGAAGCAGAACGCCGGTGATGAAGCTGGAAGCGTCCTCGGCGAGCCACAGGCAGGCATTGGCGATGTCGGCCGGGGTGCTCATGCGGCCGAGCGGGATGGTGGCGAGAAAGCGGGCGCGGTTCTCCGGAGTGTCCGGGACGCCCATGAACTCGGTCAGCAGGTTGGTGGCGCCGATCACCGGGCACACCGAGTTGACCCGGATGTTGTCGGGGGCAAGCTCGGTCGCCATGCACTGGGTGATGGTGTTCACCGCGCCCTTGCTGCCGTTGTACCACACGAGGCCCGGGCGCGGCCGGATGCCGGCGGTGCTGCTGATGTTGATCAGCGAGCCGCCCCGGCCTTGCCGCCGCATGGCCGGCACGGCCGCCTGCGCCATCCAATAGATCGACTTGACGTTCACGGCGTAAACCCGGTCGAACTCCTCGGCGCCCACCTCCAGCATCGGGCGGTTGCGGTGCGTGGTGCCCGCGTTGTTCACCACGATGTCGATGCCGCCGAAGTGCTGTACGGCGGCATCGACCATGGCCTGCACGTCCGGCCCGCGGCTCACGTCGCCCGGCACCGCGGCGGCGGCGCCGATGCTGTCTGCCACCGCCGCGGCGGCGTCCGCCCGCATGTCGGCGCAGACGACTTGCGCTCCCTCCGCGGCGAACAGCCGGGCGATGCCCTCGCCGAAGCCGCCGCCCGCGCCTGTCACCAGCGCCACCTTGCCTTGCAGCCGCATTGCCGTTCCTCCCCCTTGTGACGGAGCACGCTAGTCGCCGGGCAAGGCGGCGGCAACGGGGTTGCGGACCCGCGCAAATCCGCAGGATTTCGCTGTGCCCGCGCCCGCTTATCCGGCATCCTGGACAACCAAGCAGGAGCCTGCCCATGCCCGACCCGCTGCTGTTCCAGCCGATCACCTTCCGGTCGGTGACGGCGCGCAACCGCATCGCCGTCTCGCCGATGTGCCAGTACAGCGCGGAGGACGGGCTTGGGGATGACTGGCACATCCAGAACCTGGGCGCCAAGGCGATGGCCGGGCCGGGCTTCGTGTTCACGGAGGCGACGCACACCTCTGCCATCGGGCGCATCACGCCGGGCTGCCTGGGGTTGTGGGATGCGGCGCAGATGGCGTTTTTGCGCCGGGTCACGAAGCTGATCGGGTATGGCGGGGCGGTGCCGGGCATCCAGATCAGCCATGCCGGGCGCAAGGCCAGCAGCCAGCGGCCGTGGGAAGGCGGCCAGGCCCTGCTGCCGGAGGATGGCGGCTGGGTGCCGCTGGCCGCGAGCGCCCTGCCGTTCCATGCGGACGCGATCACGCCGCACGCCATGGATGGGGAGGAAGTTCGCAGCGTCGTCGCGGAGTTCGCGCACACTGCCCGCCTGGCGCGCGAGGCCGGGTTCCGCGTGGTCGAGCTGCACGCCGCGCACGGCTACCTGCTGCATTCGATGCTGTCGCCGGTTTCCAACCAGCGCAACGACCGGTATGGCGGCGACCTCGCCGGGCGGGCCAACATGCTGATGGAGGTGATCGACGCCGTGCGGGCGGAGTGGCCCGACGACCTGCCGCTGTTCGTGCGGCTGTCCTGCACCGACTGGCTGCCCGGCGGGTTGACGGCGGACGACGCGGTGCAGCTCGGCCGCTGGCTGCGGGCGCGGGGCGACGTGGACCTGATCGACTGCTCCACCGGCGGCGTGTCGCCCGCGGCCCGCATCCCGTCGGTGCATCCGGGCTACCAGGTGCCGTTCGCCGAGCGGGTGCGGACCGAGGCGGGGATCGCCACGGGCGCGGTCGGCATGATCCGGGGCGCCGAGCAGGCGGCGGAGATCGTCGCCAACGGCCGCGCCGACTTGGTGTTCGTCGCCCGGGCCGTGCTGGCGGACCCGGCCTGGACGCTGCGGGCCGCCGAAGCCCTGGGCGTCCGGATCGAGCTGGTCAAGCAGTACCAGCGCGCCCGCGCCTGACCTCCATGTCCAGGCCCGAACGAACCGGAAGCCGGCACGCCGCGTTGCTCGCTTGTTGAAACGGAGGATGCGCCGTGCCGCAACGATTGGCGTTTGCTACCCTTGCCCTCAGCATCGGCCTTGCCGCGACGGCCGGCACGGCGCGCGCCCAACGGTGGGACGACGACGGCCCCGACCGCCGCCGCGAGCATTGGGAGCATGAGCGGTGGGAACGGGAGCGTTGGGAGCGCCGACAGGCCTATGAGCGGCACTACCCGCAGCCCGGCTATTATGCGCCGCCGCCGGTGTATTACGCCCCGCCCCGTGCCTATTACCCGCCGCCTCCGTATGTGCCGCCCGGCGTCGGCTTGATCGCGCCGTACCATTGATGATGAAGGGCTTGGCCATGACGAACCGGATTTCGCAGACGCTCGCGCTGCTCATGACGGCCACGGTGCTGGGCAGCCCAGCCTGGGCGCAGAACCCCGTGCCGTCCGTGCCGGCGCAGGCGACCCGGTCGGAGCGCGGCGGCGCCGCGCCCGTGGAGCGCCGTATCGCCGGGCTGCAGCGCCGGCTGAAGATCACGCCGGCGCAGCAGCCGCAATGGGAGGCATTCGCAGGCGTGATGCGGGAGAATGCGGCGCACATGGAAACGCTGCAGCATGAGCGCGCCGACAAGGTGGCCGCCATGAACGCTTCGGAGGACATGCGCTCCTACGCAGAGGTGGCGCGCGCCCATGCCGATGACTTGCAGCGCTTGGCTGGGGCGTTCGACACGCTGTATGCCGCCATGACCCCCGAGCAAAGGGCCGAGGCGGACCGGACCTTCCACGAGTTCCAAGGTCGGCGCCGGGCGCGGACCCAGCCCTGATGGCTTGTGGCGCGGGGGATGACGCGACTATATCCTGCGGCTCTGCTGCCGGTCGGTATCGGCGGCCTCCATGGAGCACACGCGATGAAACCCGGCATTCACCCGGATTACCACGAGATCACCGTCATCATGACCGACGGCACCCAGTTCAAGACGCGCACCTGCGCCGGCAAGGCCGGGGACACGATGCGGCTGGACATCGACCCCAAGTCGCATCCTGCCTGGACCGGGGTGCAGCGCCTGATGGACACGGGCGGCCAGGTTGCCAAGTTCAACAAGAAGTTCGCCGGCCTGGGCATCCGCAAGTAGCCCTCCACAGAGCTTTTTCCCCAAAAAGCCAGGCGCCGCACCCTCTTGAACCGGGGTGCGGCGCTTTCTATTTCAGTCCCGTTCGAGGTGCCCATCCGGGGCCACGAAGCCTAGACCGGACCGGCTCATTTGGGCGGTCCACATTGAGGCCTTGCTTTTTTGGGGGTTTATTCCATGACGTACGACTTTGCTCCGCTGTTCCGTACTGCCATCGGCTTTGACCGCATGGCCCGCCTCGCCGGTGCGGCCCAGGAGACGGTGTCGCAGTCCTACCCGCCCTACAACATCGAGCGCATCGGCGACGACAGCTATCGCCTGACCATGGCGGTGGCCGGCTTCGCGCCGGACGACCTTGATCTGACGGTGCGGGAGAATTCATTGGTCATCACCGGCCGGGTCAAGGCCGAGGCCGAGGCTGGTGAGGTGCTGTTCCGCGGCATCGCGGGCCGCGCGTTCGAGCGTCGGTTTGCGCTCGCCGATCACATCGTGGTCGATGGTGCCGACCTGCAGAACGGCCTGTTGCACGTTGGCCTGAAGCGCGTGGTGCCGGAGGCGTTGAAGCCCCGCCGCATCCAGATCGGCGGCGCCGCGCAGGCGACGCCGGTGATCGCGAACGACAGCAAGGACGCTGCCCAGGCGGCGTAACGGCTGATTGTTGAAGGGGGCCGGGCCGCAAGCCCGGCCCTTTCTTTATGTTGAACGCTTGAACACGTTGTCTGCCGCCGCGCGGTGCCCTTGCTTGCGGGTGATCTCCTGTTCCGCCCGGGCGATCTCGCCGTGCAACTCCGCGATGTAGGCTTCCAGCTCTGCCACGCCCAAGGCGTCGAGTGAGGGGCGCGCGAGCTGGGTTTTTGGTCGCGGCGCCTCGTCCTCGGTCAGTCCACTTCCCATATGACTCCCCGTCGATAGATTGCTTGACCCTCGGGACAGCGTGGGTCCATACCCTGGTTTTTTCCGTATCGGACCGCCTTGCCCCGCCATGGCTGCCGTGCGGCGCTGAAGGACAGAAGGTAATGAGCCTCCCACTGATGCCAAAGGCCACCGCCGTTTGGCTGATCGAAAAGACCGCGTTGACGTTCACGCAGATCGCCGAGTTCTGCGGCATGCACCCGCTTGAGGTGCAGGCAATCGCCGATGGCGAGGTCGCCCAAGGCATCGTCGGCTACGACCCGGTCGCAAACAGCCAATTGACCGCGGACGAGATCAAGCGCTGCGAGGCCGATCCCGCGGCCCGGCTTAAGCTGGTCCCGGCCAGCAACCCGATCAACAAGCGGTCGCGTGGGGCACGCTACACTCCAGTGGCCAAGCGCAATGACCGTCCGGATGCCATCGCCTTCGTGCTGCGGAACTTCCCGCAGTTGAGCGAGGCGCAGGTCATCAAGCTGTTGGGCACCACCAAGGACACTATCC
>CAXTUQ010000010.1:0-1533 GCA_964247405.1 uncultured Acetobacteraceae bacterium | reverse complement strand
ATCGCCTTCCTGATCCGCAACTATCCGCAGCTTTCGGAAGCCGCCGTTGGCAAGTTGCTTGGCACCACGAAAGAAACCATCCAGAAGGTGCGCGAGCGCAGCCACTGGAACAGCACCAACATCAAGCCGCGCGATCCCGTGATCCTGGGCCTGTGCACGCAGACTGATTTGAACGCGATGGTTACGCAGGCCAACGATCGTTTGGCGCGCGACGGCAAGGCCGTCCCGGTCCCCCCGCCGCCTGAGGCCGACGAGGCCGCCTGAGCTGGCAGGCGGCCCGCCGGCTTGAGCTTGGCCGTTCCGGCTTAGCTGCGCAGCCGCTCCATCTCCTCTTTCAGCCGCAGCTTCTCGACCTTGAGCCGCGCCAAGGCGTCGCTGTCCGGCTGAGGGCGATGGTCCTCGTCCGCGATGCGGTGCTCCAGGGTGGCATGGCGCTCCTTGAGGGTCTCGATGCGGGACTGCAGGTTCATGGTGCCTCCTCGTAAGTAGATTCTGCTTGCGCCGCAGGGCCAGCCGCGCTGTCACTGCACGGTAACGCTAATCTCCTCGTGCGGTGGAATGCCATCTGAATCGAGAGTGACACGAAAATGGGAACGGTGCCGGGGCGGTGGCCTCCCATTCGAGTTGCGTGGCGTTCGGCAATTCGCCGTGGTAGTGGCAACCCATGCTGACCGACCGTGACTCGCTCCTGCGCCAACTGCACGAACTGCGCAGCGAGCACCGTGATCTCGACACCGTGATCGCCCGGCTGTCCGAGGCCGGGACGGACCAACTGCACCTGCAGCGGCTGAAGAAGCGCAAGCTGCTTCTGAAAGACGAGCTGTCCTGGCTGGAAAGCCGGCTGATCCCGGACAACATCGCTTGATGTTGGTCCTGGACAACATCGCTTGATGCCGGACCGCGCCGCCGCAGCGCAGGTCGGCCTGATCATGGGCAGCCAATCGGATTGGGCGACGATGCAGCACGCGGCCGAGGTGTTGGGCCGGCTCCATGTCGTGCATGAAACCCGCATCGTGTCGGCGCACCGGACACCCGATCGCCTTTCGGAATACGCTCGGACGGCCCGGGACCGCGGCTTGCGGGTGATCGTCGCAGGCGCCGGCGGCGCCGCGCATTTGCCGGGCATGTGCGCCGCCTGGACCTCCTTGCCGGTGCTGGGCGTACCGGTCGAGAGCCAGGCGTTGAGCGGCATGGACAGTCTGCTATCCATTGTGCAGATGCCGGCCGGCGTTCCGGTTGGGACGCTGGCGATTGGCCGGGCGGGGGCGGTGAACGCCGGGCTGCTGGCGGCCGCGATCCTGGCCCTCGCCGACCCGGCGCTCGCCGCGCGGCTGGACGGGCTGCGGGCCGAGCAAAGCGCCGCGGTCGCCCTCGCTCCGGAAGGCTGACACCGTGCCGGCGCTGCCGCCCAACGCGACCATCGGCATCATCGGGGGCGGCCAGCTCGGCCGCATGTCCGCCATGGCCGCGGCCCGGCTGGGCTACCGCTGCCACATCCTGACGCCGGAGCCGGACAGCCCGGCCGCCCAGGTC
>CAXTUQ010000009.1:0-26412 GCA_964247405.1 uncultured Acetobacteraceae bacterium | reverse complement strand
GCGCATCACCGCGGCGGCGACCGGGTCCGGCGTGGGCGAGCCGGCCGACCCGGCGCCACTGCCCGATGGCACCTCGCTGCGGTTCGAGGGTGTCGGCTTCCGTTGGCGCCCGGACCGCCCGGTCGTGATGGACGGCCTCACGCTCGACATCCCGGCCGGCAGCCGCGTCGCGATCCTGGGGCCGTCCGGCTCCGGAAAATCGACCTTGGCCGCGTTGGTGCTCAAGGTGGTCACGCCCCAGGCCGGGCGCGTGCTGCTGGGCGGCGTCGATGTCGCACGCCTCCGCGCGGAGGACGTGCGCTCGCGCATCGCTTGGCTCAGCCAGGACACTCATCTGTTCAGCGATACGGTGCGCGCCAACCTGGTGCTCGCCCGCGACGACGCGACCGACGCCGAGCTTTGGGCCGCGCTGGACCGGGCCGGAATCGCCGACACGGTGCGCGGCTTTCCAGAAGGGCTTGACAGTTGGATTGGCGAGGGCGGGCTGCAGGTTTCGGGCGGGCAGGGACGGCGGCTGGCGCTGGCCCGGGCGCTGCTGTCGCAAGCGCCAATCCTGATCCTGGACGAGCCGGCGACGGGGCTGGATTTCGCGACCGAGCGTGCGTTTCTCCTGACGCTTAATGACGTGGCCGTGGGACGGACGGTGATCCTGATCGTTCATCGCCTGATCGGGGTGGAGCGTCTGGACCGCATCTTCCGGCTTTCGGCCGGATGTGCGGTGGCGGCTGCAGCCTGAGCGGTTGACGGTTGTGGCTCCGGGCAGGCACGAAGGATAGGCGTTGAACGTCGTGAAGGACTTCCGTGTGACTCTTTCCATAGCAGCACCATGCCTGCTGCCGCGCCGCCGTCTTGCCATGCTCGGACTTCTCCTGGCAGGACTTGCTGCTTGCACTGCGGCGCCTGCTGAGCACCTGGGGCCGACCTATGTCGTTTTCTTCACGCCGTTTTCGGCGGACCTCGACGATGCCGCTTTGGGTGTGATCGCTGATGCCGGCCGCGCTGCGCAAGCGGCGCCGGGCCATAGAGTCGTGGTGGCGGGCTACGCCGACCGCCTTGGTTCGACGGCTGCCAACCAGACCCTGTCGAAGTTGCGGGCGCAGGTCGTGGCGGACAGACTGGCGGCGGATGGCGTGGACCGCGGCCGGATCGCGCTGCGGCCCAAGGGATCGGTCGGAGGCGATCCGGGCGTTGAAAGCCGCCGGGTTGAGGTCGACATCTACTAGGGTCACGATGCCAGCGCAGAACATTGCTGAGGGCCGGATCGCGCCGCGCGACGTGTTGCGCCGCGTGTTCGGCTTTCCGGCGTTCCGCGGGCTGCAAGAAGCGGCCATCGAGCGGGTGATGGCCGGGGGCGACGCGCTGGTGCTGATGCCGACTGGCGGCGGCAAGAGCCTGTGCTACCAGGTGCCGGCGCTGTGCCGGCCCGGCATGGCCATTGTCGTGTCGCCGCTCATCGCGTTGATGGACGATCAGGTCGCCGCCCTCCGGCAACTCGGCGTCGCGGCTGGGGCGCTGCATTCAGAGGTCGAGATCGATGCCGCGCGGGCGATCGGCACAGACCTCGACGCGGGCCGGCTGGACCTGCTGTACGTGTCGCCGGAGCGGCTG
The DNA here is from genome assembly GCA_964247405.1 of uncultured Acetobacteraceae bacterium. GTDB lineage: Bacteria > Pseudomonadota > Alphaproteobacteria > Acetobacterales > Acetobacteraceae > CAHJXG01. The sequence continues at coordinate 24,804 of CAXTUQ010000009.1, read as the reverse complement.
TCGATGCCGGGCACGCTTGACCGCCTGGTCCGGCAGCGCATCGCCCTGATCGCCATCGACGAGGCGCATTGCGTGTCGGCCTGGGGGCATGAGTTCCGTCCGGAATACCGCGGCCTCGCCCGGGTGGCGCAGCGCTTCCCCGGCGTGCCGCGCATCGCGCTCACCGCGACGGCCGACCCGCGCACCCGCATCGACATCCTGCACGCGCTGGGCATGGACGACGCGGAGATGTTCACCGCGAGCTTTCACCGCCCCAACCTGCACATCGCGACGCAGGCAAAGGACAGCGAGGCCAAGCAGCTATCGGCATTCCTGGACCGCCACAAGGGCCAGGCCGGCATCGTATATTGCGGCAGCCGCAACAAGACCGAGCGGACAGCGCTCAGGCTCAAGGCGGACGGGTTCACGGCGCTGCCGTTCCACGCCGGGCTGTCGGCGATGGAGAAGCGCGTGGCGCTGACCCGGTTCCGCAGCGGCGAGGCGGTCATCATGGTGGCGACCATCGCCTTCGGCATGGGGATCGACCGGCCGGACGTGCGCTTCGTGGTGCATTTGGACATGCCGGACAGCCCGGAAGCGTTCTACCAGCAGATCGGCCGCGCCGGGCGCGACGGGGACCGGGCCGACACGCTGTTGCTGTATGGCGGAGAGGATATTGCGCGCGCCCGGCACTGGCTGGCGCAATCCAGCGCGCCCGAGGCGCAGCAGCGCATCCAGCGCGAACGGCTGGAGGCGATGATCTCGCTGACCGAGACGACCGCCTGCCGGACCAGCTCGCTGCTGGCATGTTTCGGGGAAACCTTGCCCGGCCCCTGCGGGCACTGCGACGCCTGCACCTCCCCCGTTGCGCTGTTCGATGGGACGGTGGCGGCGCAGAAGGTGCTTTCGGCGATCTACCGCACGGGGCAGCGGTTCGGGGCGATGCACATCGTCTCGGTGCTGCGCGGGCAGGAGACGCCGATGATCCTGAAGCACGGACACCAGGAACTGCCGACCTATGGGATCGGGTCGGACCGGCCGCCGGGCTTTTGGCGCGGGGTGATCCGGCAGTTGATCGCCCGGGGCGCGTTGCGCACCGACAGCGGCGAGTATGCGACGCTGTCGCTGGTGCCCGACCAGGCACGGCCGATCCTGCGCAGCGAAACGACCCTCATGCTGCGGGACGAGCCGGAGCCGATGCGGACCGGGGCGCCGCGCCGCCGTGACCGCGCGCCGCTCCCGTCCGGCAGCATGGAGGGGACATCGGCCGCGGGTGCCGCCGGGCTGTTCGACGCCCTGCGGCAATGGCGGGCGGCCGAGGCGAAGGCGCAGTCCGTGCCGCCCTACGTCATCTTCCACGACAGCGTGCTGCGGGAAATCTCCAGCGCCCCGCCTGTTGACCTGGACGACCTCGGCGAGATCAAGGGCGTCGGCGCGTCGAAGCTGCAGCGCTACGGCGCGGCCGTGCTGGAGATCACTCGGCGGCACGCCTCGTAAGCGGCTCCAGCGTTCCGGGCTGGCCCGGCGGGCGGCGGAACACCTGGGCCGCGTCGTGCAAGGCCGCTACAGCCGGGCGGTGGGCGATCGAGATGATCGTGGTGTCCGGAAGCTGCTGGCGGAGCTTGGCGTAGAGTTCGCTTTCAGCCTCGGGATCGAGGCTCGCGGTGGCCTCGTCCATGAACAGCCAGTCTGGGCGCAGCAGCAGCGCCCGGGCGATGGCGAGCCGCTGCTGCTCCCCGCCGGACAGGCGCTGTGCCCAGGGCTGGTTGTCATCAAGGTGCGGGGCCAGCGGCGCCAGCCCGGCGTCGGCCAGCGCCTGCCGCGCGGCGGCGTCGCCGAAGCTGCTGTCCGCGCTGGGATAGGTCAAAGCGTGGCGCAGCGTGCCCAGCGGGATGTAGGGCCGTTGCGGCAGGAACAGGTAGCGGCCTGGCGGCCGTTCGACGCTGCCGCGGCCATACGGCCAGATGCCGGCGATAGCGCGGAACAGGGTGGACTTGCCGCTGCCGGAGCGGCCGGAGATGGCGGTGGATTGTCCCTTGGGGAACAGCATGCCGGAATGGGCAAGAAGCGGCGTGCCGTCCGGCAACGCGAGAGTCAGGTTGGCCGCCGCGATCCCGTCGCCCGTGCCGGGCTGAATGCGGGCGCCTTGGTCGGCGAGGCCCCGGGCGACGACGATGGCTCGCTGGAAGCTGGCCAGGCGCGCCACGGTTGCGCGCCATGATGCCAAGTCTGAATAAAACTCGATGAACCATGACAGCGAGCCTTGCACGCGGGCGAAGGCACCAGAGGTACGGGTCAGCCCGCCAAGCTGGATCGCGCCGGAAAAGTAGCGTGGCGCGGCGACAACAATCGGGAAGATCGACGCAGCCTGGTCATAGCCCGCGATCAAGGCATTGAGCAGCTTTTGCCGCTGCATGATGGCCCGCCAGTTCACGAAGACGGCGGCGAAGCGGTCGATGAGGCCGGCCTTCTCCGCTCGTTCCCCGCCATAAAGCGCCACGCCCTCGGTGTTCTCGCGCAGTCGCACAAGAGCGAAGCGGAAATCCGCCTCGGCCTTCTCCTGCTGGAACGACAGCATGGCGAGGGGGCGGCCAACGTAATGCGTCAACACGCTGCCGATGGCGGCATAGAGAATTGCAACCCACAGCATGTAGCCGGGGATGGTGATGCCCAGCACCGTCACGGTGCCGGACAGCGTCCACAGGATCAGCGCGAAGTTGAACAGGTTGACGACGTTCGACAGCAGGCCCAAGCCGAGCCGCAACGTGTCTTCCACGTACTTCCGCAGATCATCGGCGATACGCTGGTCCGGGTTGTCGGTGCCGAGGCCCGCCGGGTCGGTGGTAAGGCTGATGGTGTAATAGGCGCGGTCAGACAACCAATCGGTTGTCAGATGGTCGGTCAACCAGCGCCGCCAGCGGATCTGCAGTAGCTGGTTGAGGTAGGTGCGGTAGATCGAGATGGGAATCAAGATTGCCACGATGGGCACGAACCCGGGCATGAAGCCGGCATCCCCAGTGCGGTAGCTGAACAGGAGCTGCATAAACAGCACCCAATCCTTGTTCTGCAGGCTGTCGAAAAACGCGCCGTTCCAGTAGTTCAGCACGACGCTTGCGCCGACCAGCATCAGGTTCAGCGCAATGATCAACACCAGCAGCCCGCGCGCCGCCCATTTTTCCTCGGACCGGAAATAAGGCAGGGCCAGGCGCCAGGCGTCGCTCAAGACGGGGCCGAGCGTCCGCATCAGCTTGCTCCCTGGGACGGCTGCGCCGCGCGAAGCCGGATCACGCCTTTGACGCCGGCGGGCGCGACCACATGGCCCTTGCGCAGGATGTCGATCTGCCCGGCAGTAGCGAGCCGGCAAGCAGCCCGGCGCACCTCGCCAAGCAACGGCTGCCAATCGGGCCGGAGCGCGCGGGCGACCTCGCTTGGGCAGATGGATTTGGCTGGGCCGCGCTGGGCGGTCAGTGCCAGGATCGTCGCCTCAATATCAGCGACAGGAGGGGCAGCTTGAGTATTCATGGAATGACGCTGGCGCAGAGCGCGCCGGACCGCAAGCCATGAGCATCAAGAGCGAGCAAGGCTCAGCTTCGGGCGGAGCTGCGTAGCCGACACGGGATGGCTGAACAGGCAGCCTTGCCCCTCGTCGCAACCGATGCCCGAAAGAAAAGCGCGTTGGGCTTCGGTTTCGATGCCCCCGGCGACGGTCGTCAGCCGTATGGCGCGACCAGTCTCGATCATCGTGCGCACGATCACCGCATCCTCTCGGCTTGCTGGCAAATCATGCACCAGCGAGCGGTCCAGCTTCATGGCGGTGAGCGGAAAACGCTTCAACATGGACAGGGTCGCGAAGCCGATGTCAAAATCGCCCAGCGCCAAGCCGATGCCCAGGTCGCGGATGGCCGACAAGGCGAGCAGCGTGTCGGCATTGCTGTCCACCAGCAACGATGCCGTCAATCCCAGCTCCAGCCGATCAGGCGGCAGGCCGGATTGCTCGAGCGCCGTCGTCAACTGGATGGGCAGTGCACCCGAACGCAGTTGCCGGGCTGTAATATTCACAGCGAGCCGGACGGCGCTCCAGTGAGCAGCTTCCCGGCAAGCCTCCGCCAGCATCCAGTCACCGATCAGGTTGACTAAACCGCTCTGCTCGGCAAATGGGAAAACGACGCTGGGTGGGATCAGTCCTTGCTCGGGGTCCAACCATTGGATCAACGCTTCGTTGGCCATGATTTGCCCGGTCGCCAAGCAAAACCTAGGCTGGTAGTGCAGAATGAGCATCTCGGCGCCAATTGCAGCGCGCAATTCGCGTTCCAGACACTGGCGGCTCATTGCCTTCATGCAACCGTCGGTCGCCACCGAACAAGCTGGCAGAGGCGCCCGCCGCGAGGTCACAAGGTTTGCGGCGATCATGTCCGTCTCACTATTGCTCGGGCGTCACATTTTCCGCGACAAACCTTTCGGCGTGGTTAACAGCGGACTCGTGGCATCAGGCATGAGGAACCTAGACCGGTGCGGCATTGACCAGGCGGGTGACCCATCCGTGGGGCGCTGGCACGAGAAAACCGACTCATGGTCCGCGTGCAGCGCAGGATGGCGATGCTTTCAGAGCATTAACGCCGGAAACCAATCAGCCCTGCCGGGCGGACGACCACATTTGGCAAGATCAGTTCGCGTTATGACGACACAGACGCTCTGCTGCGCCGGGCAAGTGCAGCAGAGCGCACTTCTTCTTACTTGATCTTGGCTTCCTTGAACGGCACGTGCTTACGCGCCACCGGGTCATACTTCTTGAGTTCCAGCTTGCCGGTGGTGGTGCGGGCATTCTTCTTTGTGACGTAGAAATAGCCGGTATCCGCGGTGGACACGAGCTTAATCTGAACCGTGTTGTTCTTGGCCACAGCCTGCTTCCTAAACGAGGTGCGCCCCCAAAGGGCGGCATGAAGCGCGGAACATGCTCATGCGGGCCTGCCGGGTCAAGGCTGGCAATTTTCAGAAGGGCGACGGCTCAGGGTTTCAGCGCACCGAACTGCGGCCGCGTCCGGCGCACGGCAGCATAGGCCGCAGGATGCTCCAGCAGATAGCGGGCTGCCGTCACGTCGGCTTCCCGCCCCTCGGCGGCAGGGCAGGCATTGCGCAAGGCGGCGATCTCGGACCCGGGAAGCGGGGCGCGGGCGGCATCGTGCCGGGCCAGGGCGTCCGCCGAAGGCAGGCGGCCCCGATTGAGGCTGGCTAGCTGCTGCATCGTCGCGTCGAGTCCCTGGCTGGTGCAGACCTGCGGCAAGACGCCCAAGCCCTGGATAGGCCAACCCAACGGAGCCAGCACGCGGCTCCAGGTCACGAAAAGCTCACCGCCGTCCGGCAACGTGGCGATGGTCTGCACCAGCCCCTTGCCGAGCGTAGAACTGCCCACCACAACGGCACGGCCCTGGTCGGTCAGGGCGGCTGCCATGATCTCGGCGGCGCTTGCCGAATGGCCATCGACCAGCACCACAATGGGCAAGCCCTCCGTCGCGTCGTGGGCGACCGCCTGCCACTCATGTGTGGCGCCCGGGTTGCGCCCGGCGGTGGCCGCCACCAGCCCGTTCTCAAGCATCAGGCTGGTTGCGGCCACAGCCTGCCGCAGCAGGCCGCCACGGTTGCCGCGCAGGTCGAGCGCCACGCCGCGCGGACGCCGCGAGGCCGGCGCCTTGGCGAGGAAGCGTTCGAACTCCTGGCCGAGACGTCGGTCCGTGTCGCTGCTGAACCCGGCGATGCGGACCAGGAGCATCGTGCCGACCTGCTCGGCAAACACCGTCTCCGGCGGTAGGACCACGCGCTCGACGTCGATGACCTGCGTGCTGCCGTCGCGCCGGCGCAAGGTGATGCCGACCTCGGTGCCGTCGATCCCGGCGATCCAGGACAGGACGGTGGCCAGGTCCGCGCCAAGCGTTGGCTGGTCATCCACGGCCAGAATGCTGTCGCCCTTGGCGATCCCGGCTTCGGCACCCGGCCCGTCGGCGTTCACGCTCTGCACGACGAACGCCTTGCCGACCTGCGCAAGCACCAGCCCGATCCCGGCCGCCCCGGACCGGTGCGCCCGGTCGAGGTCGGCAGCACCGGGCGGCGCATAGCGGGAATAAGGGTCGAGGTGGTTGAACAACTCGTCGAAGAAGCTGGTGATCAACGCTTGCGACCCGGCGCCCCGCACCGCTTCGGACACATCCCAGGCCGCAGACATGAGTTCCGCCCCGGCCTGTCCCCACGCGGCGGCGGTCGGCTCGGGCGGGACCGTGCATTGGTGGATGCTGCGTTTGGCCTGCCTGAGATCAAGAACGGAGCCGCGGTCCTCTATCGTCAGCCCGGCGTCGATGACGGTGACGCCGTGCAGCCCCCAAAGCGCCAGTTGCCGCACCGACACCGCCTCCAAGGTGCGCGGCTCCAGAAAGTCGAAAGAGGCCGTCAGCACGGAGGCGGCAAGCCCGCTCGGGAACTCCGCGCGGGCCGAGCCGCCGGGCTGCCCCCAAACCGGGGTCGCCAGGAGCAGGAGCAGGGCGAGCGCCAGCCTCATCCGCGTCGGGACCGGCGCTCCCCACGGGCGCCGCGCAGCGGGGATTGCGGCTCCGGCCGGGCGGCGCGGGCGGGCGGCACCATCTGGAACAGCAGCCCGCCCGTCACCGGACTGGCCTCAGACAAGCGCACCTCAACGTCCTGGGCCAAATGGTAGGTCATGCGGGTGCGGCGTCCCGACAGCGACTGGGTGGCCTCGTCATACAGCCAGTAGTCGTCGGGCAGCGCCGCCATCGGGATCAGCCCGCTCGCCCCGGACTCCGCGAGGGTGACGAACAGGCCGAACCGTTGCACGCCGGAGATGCGGGCAGCGAACACGGCGCCCACCTTGTCGGCCATAAAGGCGGCGAGGTAGCGGTCGATGGCCTCGCGCTCGGCCAGGGCGGCGCGGCGCTCGGTGGCGCTGATGTGCTCGGCCGTGTCGGGAAAGCGCGCCGCCTCGTCCGGGGCGAGGCCGCCCAGCCCGAGCTTCAGCCCGCTGACCAGCGCCCGGTGCACCAGCAGGTCGGCGTAGCGCCGGATCGGGCTGGTGAAATGAGCGTAGCGCGGCAGGCTGAGGCCGAAATGGCCGATGTTGTCGGGGCTGTAGGCGGCCTGCGACTGGCTACGGAGGATGACCTCGTTCACCAACGGTGCCTGCTCGGTGCCGGCGACCTTTTGCAGCACGCGGTCGAGGTCGCGCGGGTGCAGGTCGTTGCCGGGCGCCAGGCTGATGCCCATGCCGTGCAGGAAGAAGCGCAGCGCCTCCAGCTTCTCGTCGGACGGCGGCGCGTGCACGCGGTACATGCAGGGCAGGTGCCGTCCCTCCAGCTCCTCGGCGGCGGCGACGTTGGCGAGCACCATGAACTCCTCGATCAGCCGATGGCTGTCGAGCCGCGGGCGCGGCGCCACGGAGACCACCCGGCCTTCCTCCAGCACCACCTTGCGCTCCGGCAGGTCAAGGTCGAGCGTGCCGCGCGCCACACGGGCGCCGAGCAAGGCACGGAAGGCGGCGTAGAGCGGCGGGAGCACGCCGGGCAGATCCAGGTCGTGCCCGGCATCGTGCGCGTCCTGCACCTGCGTATAGGTCAGCCGGGCGGCGCTGCGCATCAGGCCGCGGCCGAACCGGTGCGCCGTCTTGCGCCCGGCGGCGTCAATCCGCATCTCGGCGAACAGGCAGCCGCGGTCCTCCCTCGGGCGCAGGCTGCACCAGCCGTTCGACAGCGCTTCCGGCAGCATCGGCACCACGCGGTCGGGGAAGTAAACGCTGTTGCCGCGGGTCCAGGCGGCCCGGTCCAGCGGCGCGCCCGGTCGCACGTAGTGGGCCACGTCGGCAATCGCGACGATCAGGCGGAAGCCGTCGCTGTCTGCTTCCGCGAACACCGCATCGTCAAAATCCCGCGCGTCCTCCCCGTCGATGGTGACAAGCGGCACGTCGCGCAGATCCTCGCGCTTGCCGAGCGGCACGGCGTGGGCGCGGGCGGCGTCGTGCAGCGCGTCCTCCGGGAAATCCTGCGGAATGTCGTGGCCGTGGATGCAGATCAGGCTGACGGCGCGGGCATCGCCCATGCGGCCCAGGCGTTCGGTGATGCGCGCGGGCTTGAGGCCCAGGCCGGCATGGGGCAGGGGGCTGGCGGCGACGATCTCGCCCGGCTCGGCGCCCCCGGCCTCACCGGGCGGGACCAGCCATTCGCCCTTAGCCCGGCGGTCGGTCGGCACCAGGCGGTTGGGCGCGCGGAACACGCCCAGGATGCGGCCCGGCTCGTCCGACAGGCGCTTCAGGGTGCGGCCCTCGTACTTGCCGGGGCCAATAGGGTTAAGCCGGGCCAGCACCCGCTCGCCGGGCGCCAACGCCGGGTTGCCACGGCGTTCCGGCGCCATCAGCACCATTGGAGGCGGGCCGTCGCCGGTCCAATCGACTGGACGCGCCACCGCGTCGCCGTCCCGGTCGGTGCCGGTGACGCGCACCACCATCTGGTCCGGCAAGCGGCCCGGCGGGCTGAAACGGCGGTGTCCGGCTGGTGCTATGGCGCCCTCCTTGGCGAGATCCCGCAACAAAGCGCGCAAGGGAACGCGCAGTTCGGGGCCGATGCCGAACTCCCGGGACACCTCCCGCTTGCCGACCCGGCCGCCCGCGGCACGGATGAACTGGCGGACGGCCTCCCGCGACGGCAACGTGCCTTCCCCCGCCACGGTCCGCATCCGTCGCGCCACGCTAACCGGCCGTGCGGGTGATCCCCGTCCGTGACGGCGTGGCGTTGGGCCGCTTGGCTGCCGGCTTCTTGGCAGCGGCCTTCTTGCCCGTGGTCTTGGGCGCCGACCGCTTGGCCGCCGGCCTCGCCGCTGCCCTCGCTTTCGCCCCATCCGCTGCCGCGGGCTTCGCAGTCTTGGGCTTCGCCTTGCGGCCAGGCTTCGCCTTGAGCGCCTTGCCTTTCTCCGCTAGCAGGGCAACTGCATCATCCAGCGTCAGCTCGTCCATCGCCACGTCGCGCGGCAGGTTGGCGACGCGCAGCCCATGCTGGGCGTAAGGGCCGAACCGCCCCTTGCGCACCATCACCGGCTCCTGGTCGGCGGGGTGCGGACCCAGCGACCGCACGCTGTCCAGCTTCTTCGCCATCACGTCCACAGCACGGTTCAGCCCGACCGACAGCACGTCATCGTCCTTGTCGAGCGAGGCGTAGATGCTGCCCATGCGGACATAGGGGCCGAACCGCCCGATGCCGGCCTCCAAAGGCTCCTGCCGGTCGGGATGGATGCCGACCAGGCGCGGCAGCGACAACAGGCCCAACGCTTGTTCCAGCGTCAATTGATCGCCCTCGACGCCTTTAGGCAGCGACGTGCGGCGCGGCCTACTCTTCTTGTCCTCGGGGTTCGCCTCGCCCTGCTGCACGTACAACCCGTAGGGACCGCGCCGGACGGTCACGGCCTCCCCGGTCTCGGGATGGTGGCCGAGTTCGCGCATGCCCTCCTTCAAGGTCTCGCCGGTATCCTCTCCCCCATCAATCGCGAGCCGGCGGGTGTACTGGCAACCCGGGTAGTTGGAGCAGCCGATGAAGCTGCCATGCCGGCCGAACTTCAGCCCCAGCCGCCCGGCGTGGCAGGCCGGGCACAGCCGCGGGTCCACGCCGTCGCTGCGGGCGGGAAAGAAGTGCTGGCCCAGATCCTGGTCCAGCGCGTCGATCACGTCGCTGATCTTGAGGTCGCGCGTCTGCTCGACGGCGCGGGAGAACTGCTCCCAGAACGCCTGCATCACCGCGCGCCATTCTGCCCGGCCGCCGGAGATGTCGTCCAGCTGCTCCTCAAGCGACGCGGTGAAGTTGCTGTCCACGTAACGCTCGAAAAAGCTGGTCAGGAACGCGGTGACGAGCCGGCCGCGATCCTCCGGCACGAAGCGCTTGTTTTCCAGACGCACATAGTTGCGGTCGCGCAGCACCGTCAGAATAGAGGCGTAGGTGGAGGGCCGGCCGATGCCCAACTCCTCCATCTTCTTGACCAGGCTGGCCTCCGAGTAGCGCGGCGGCGGCTGGGTGAAGTGCTGATCGGCGCTGACATCGCCGCGGGTTAGCGGGTCGCGCTCCTGCATCGGCGGCAGCATGCGGCTCTCGTCGGCGGCTTGGCCCTCCGGCGCGTCGTCCACATCCTCCCGATACAGCTTCAAGAAGCCGTCGAAGGCGATGATGGAGCCGGTGGCGCGCAGCCGGGTGCGCGGACCCGCGACATCGACCGCGACCTGGTCCAGCTCCGCCGACTGCATCTGCGACGCGACGGCGCGCTTCCAGACGAGTTCATACAGCCGATGCTGCTCTGCGCTCAGGGAACGCGCGACGCTGGACGGCGTGCGGGACACATCGGTCGGGCGCACCGCCTCATGCGCTTCCTGGGCATTCTTCGCCTTGCTGGAGTACTCGCGGGCGGTCGCAGGCACGTAGTCCGCGCCGTAGGCCGCACCGACGTGCTCGCGAATCGCCATGGTGGCCTCGCGGGCCATTTGCACGCCATCCGTCCGCATGTAGGTGATCAGGCCGACCGTCTCGCCGCCGAGATCGACGCCCTCATATAGCTGCTGCGCGCAGCGCATAGTGGCCTGCGCGCCCATGCCGAGCTTGCGGCTGGCTTCCTGCTGCAAGGTGGAGGTGGTGAACGGCGCGGGCGGATGCCGCTTGACCCGCTTGCGCTCGACGCTCGCGACGGTGAAGGCATCCGCTTCGACCGCAGCTTTTGCTGCGTGGGCCAACGCCTCCGTGTTCAGGTCGAACTGGTCCAGCCGCTTGCCGTCCAGGTGGGTCAGCCGCGCGGTGAACGGGGCGCCGGACGGGGTCAGGAAATGCGCCTCGACCGTCCAATATTCCTGCGGCCGGAACGACTCGATGGCGGCTTCGCGCTCGCACACCATGCGGAGCGCCACCGACTGCACCCGCCCGGCGCTGCGGCTGCCGGGCAGCTTGCGCCACAGGACGGGAGACAGGGTGAAGCCAACCAGGTAGTCGAGCGCGCGCCGGGCCAGGTAGGCCTCGATCAACGGCTGGTCCAGCTCGCGCGGGTGCTCGATGGCGAACTGGATGGCGGAGCGGGTGATCTCGTTGAAGGTGATGCGCCGCACATTGACGCCGCGGAGCGCCTTCTTGTCCTCCAGCATCGCGCGGACATGCCAACTGATGGCCTCGCCCTCACGGTCCGGGTCGGTGGCGAGATAGAGGGTGTGCGCCCCTTTCAGCGCCTTGGCGATGGCCGCGACCTGGCGATTGCCACGCTCGTCGGCCGCCCAGTCCATCGCGAAATCCTGCTCCGGCCGCACGCTGCCGTCCTTCGGCGGCAGGTCGCGGACGTGACCGAAGCTCGCGAGCACGGTGTAGCCGCCGCCGAGATACTTGTTGATGGTCTTGGCCTTGGCAGGCGATTCGACGACGACAACGTCAGTCATGGTATCCTTTACAAAGGCGTAGGACACGAATATGAAGCAACACGAGAGGCTTACCCGGCGAGCGCCGCCTGATTGCCTGGAAGCATCTCGACCCGCCCGGCCAGCTCGAGTTCAAGCAGCGCCGCAAGCACGGCCGAAGCGGAGAACTGGCAGCGCCGCACCAGATCGTCAACCGCCGTGGGCGAATGACTTAGTAACTCCATCACCCGACGGCGTACCGCCTCCGGGTCTGGAACGTCGCCGAAACCCTCCGGAGGCGGCTCCGCCATGCCGGGCGGCTGGCCCCGGGCGAACATGGGCGAGCGCGCCAGGCCTTGCCGGGTCGGGTGGTCCGGCAGGTTGGCCAACACATCCGCGGCACTCTCCGTCAAGTAGGCGCCGGAGCGGATCAGGTCGTTGGACCCGCGGCACCGCGGGTCGAGCGGCGAGCCAGGCACTGCAAACACTTCCCGGCCCTCGTCCTGGGCGATGCGCGCGGTGATCAGGCTGCCGGACTGCGGCGCGGCCTCCACCACCACGACGCCGAGGGACAGCCCGGCGATCACCCGGTTGCGCCGGGGAAAATGCCGCGCCTGCGGGGCGGTGCCGAACGGCGCTTCCGCCACCACCGCGCCGCCCTCCGCCACGCGCTGCTGCAACGCCTTGTTCTCGGCCGGGTAGGCGACGTCGATGCCGCTGGCGATGGCGGCCACAGTCCGGCCGGTGCTGAGCGCGCCGCCATGCGCCGCCGCGTCAATGCCCCGCGCCATGCCGGACACCACGACCAGCCCGGCCGAGGCGAGGTCAGCCGCCAGGATCTCCGCCACCCGCTGGCCGTTGGCCGAGGAGTTGCGCGCGCCCACCATGGCCACCGCCCGCACGTCGAGCGCCGCCACATCGCCCAGCACGGTGATCGCGGGCGGTGCCGAGTCCATCAGCGCCAGGAGCGGCGGGTAATCCGGCCCGTCCAGCACCAGCATGCGCCCGCCGAGTTTGGCGACGCTGACCATCTCCCGGCGTATGACGCCGAGTGCCGGGATCGCGGGCGCCGCCGCCCGGCCGCCGGCGCTGGCGAGGCCCGGCAATGCTTCCAGCGCCTCCGCCGCCGTGGCGAAGCGTTGCAGCAGGCGGCGGTAGGTCGCCGGCCCGACGCCTTCCGTGCGGGCGAGGCGCAAGCGGCCCAGCAGTTCGGCTTCGGTCATGGGTTTGGTCATCGCCCTTGGCCGATCCGTGGCTCGGTGCCGGCCAGCAGGCGGCGTATGTTGCCGGAATGACGCCAGAACACGACGGCGCTCACGACGGCAACCGCGGCCCCGGCCGCGGGACCGCGCCAGAGCAGCATCAGCGCCGGGGCGACTATAAAGGCGGCGAGTGTTCCGGCGGAGGACATCCGGCTGAGCCGCGCCGTCGCCAGCCAGGCGGCGCAGCAGGCCAAACCGACCGGCCAGGCGGTCGCAAGGATGACCCCAAGGCCGGTTGCGGCGCCCTTGCCGCCCTGGCCGCGCATCCAGACCGACGTGCAATGGCCGATGACTGCCAAGACCCCGGCGAGCAGCGCCCAGCCCGGGCCGGCCCATCGCGCCGCCGCCAGCACGGCGGCTGCGCCCTTGGCCGCGTCCAGCGCCAAGGTCAGCGCCGCGATGTCGCGCCGCCCGGTGCGCAGCACGTTGGTCGCGCCGATGTTGCCGGAGCCAATGGCCCGGATGTCCCCAAGCCCGGCCGCCCGAGACAGGAGCCAGCCAAACGGGATGGACCCGATCAGGTAGGCCGCCATCGCGACGACAACCGCCGTAAAGGCCTCGTTCATCCGAACACCCGTCGTCCGGATTTCCATGTGCCGATCACCCGGCCCTCCAACGCGCGGCCGTCGAACGGCGTGTTCGGCGCCTTGCCGGGCAGCAGCCCGGCCTCGACCTTCCAGATGCGTTCGGGGTCGAACAGGCACAGATCGGCCGGCAAGCCCTTGGCGAGTCGCCCGGCCTCGATGCCCAGCACCCGGGCGGGCCGCGCCGTGAGCAGGTCGAGCGCCCGCAGCAACGGCAGCCCATTGCCATGCACCTGGGCCAGCGTCACGCCCAGCAGGGTGGCAAGCCCCGCGCCGCCGGGCGAGGCCAGCGCGAAGGGCAGGCGCTTATCGTCGGCATCCCGCGGCTGATGGTCTGAGGCGATGGCATCAATCGTGCTGTCCGCGAGCGCCGCGCAGACCGCCACCCGGTCCGCCTCCGGCCGCAGCGGCGGGGACAGCTTCGCGTAGGTACGGAAGTCGCCGATGGCCGTCTCGTTCAGGTCGAAGTAGGGCGGCGCGGTGTCGCAGGTCACGTCGATGCCGTCCTGCTTCGCCCGGCGGATCAGCAGGAGCGCCTCCGCCGTGGACACGTGGGCGAAGTGCAGGGCGCCGCCGGTGAGCTGGGCCAGGCGGATGTCGCGGGCGATCAGGATGGCCTCCGCCGCGGCGGGGATGCCCGGCAGGCCCAGCCGGGTCGCGAGTTCGCCTTCCGTCGCGGCGCCGCCCTCCGCCAGCACCGGGTCCTCCGGATGCTGCACGATGCGGGCGCCGAAGCCGCGGGCGTAGGACAGGGCGAGGCGCATCATCCGGGCGTCGCCGACCGCGCGCCGCCCGTCGGTGAAGGCGACAGCGCCGGCTTCCCGCAACAGGCCGATTTCCGCCATCTCCTTGCCGTAGCAGCCGCGGGTCACGGCGCCGTACGGTAGGATGGTAAGGCTGCCAGTCTCTTCGCCGCGGGCGCGCAGCAGGCGGACCAGCGCCGGGTCGTCGATGGCGGGCAGGCTGTCGGGCAGGGCGGCAAGCGTGGTGATGCCGCTCGATGCGGCGGCCGCGGCGGCGGAGGCCACTGTTTCGCGGTACTCGTAGCCCGGCTCGCCCAGGGCCGCGCGCATGTCCACAAGGCCCGGACACAGGATCGCGCCATCGCCGTCAAGCGTTGGCATATCGGGCCGACCGAGACTCGGTCCGAAATCGGCGATCAGGCCGCCCTGCACCAGAAGCTCGCCGGGCTGGTCGAGGCCGCTTGCGGGGTCGATCAGGCGGACGTTGGTGAACAGCAGATCAGCCATTGCGATGGCCGCCCCGGGACAGGACGTCCAGCACGGCCATGCGGACGGCGACGCCCATCTCCACCTGCTCGCCGATGACGCTGTGCAGGGGGTCGTCGGCGACGGCGCTATCGATCTCGACGCCGCGGTTCATCGGGCCGGGGTGCATCACCAGCACGTCGGGTTTGGCGAAGGCGAGCTTGGCTGCGTCCAGCCCGAAGAAGCGGAAGTACTCGCGGGCGCTGGGCACCAGGCCGCGCGCCATCCGCTCCCGCTGCAGGCGGAGCATCATCACGACATCAACGCCTTGCAACCCGGCCTGCATGTCATGGAACACTTCAACGCCCAAGGCCGCCGCGGCAGCGGGGATCAGGGTCGGGGGACCGACGACGCGCACCCGGCAGCCCATGGTCCCCAGCAGGTGGATGTTCGACCGGGCGACCCGGCTGTGCAGCACGTCGCCGCAGATCGCCACCAGCAAGCCTTCCAGCGTGCCCCGGCGGCGGCGCAGCGTCAGCGCGTCCAGCAACGCCTGCGTCGGGTGCTCGTGCGTACCGTCGCCCGCGTTGATCACGGCGGACGAAACCTTCTGCGCCAGGAGGTTGGGCGCCCCGGACTGGTCATGCCGGACCACCAGCAGGTCGCAGCGCATGGCGTTGAGCGTGGCGGCGGTGTCGAGCAGGGTCTCGCCCTTGTTCACGCTGCTGGTGGACACCGACATGTTGATCACGTCCGCCCCTAGCCGCTTTCCCGCGAGTTCAAAGCTCGTGCGCGTGCGGGTGCTGTCCTCGAAGAACAGGTTGATCAGCGTGCGGCCCCGCAGCAGGTCGCGCTGCGTCTTGCCGGAGCGGTTCAGCAGGACGTAGCTCTCGGCCAGGTCGAGCAGCGCTGCGATCTCGGGCGGGTGCAGTCCCTCGATTGCGAGCAGATGGCGGTGCGGGTAACGCATCAGGCGGCGGCGAGCGCGATGCGAGCCAACGCCTCCTCGCGCCCGAGGGCGGCGAGCGTTTCGTCGATGCCGGGACTCATGGTGCTGCCGGTCAGCGCGGCGCGGAGCGGCTGCGCCACCTGGCCGAGCTTGCGGCCGGCCTGCTCGGCGAACTGCCGAAGCGCCGCGTCCAGCGCCGGCGGGGTAAAGTCGGTGGCGTCGAGAACCGGGGCGACCTGCCGGAGCGTCGCCTTGCTTTCAGGGGTCAGCAGGGCCAATGCCTTCGGCTCGAATTGCAACGGGGTGGGACGGAGCAGGAAGGCAGCGCTTTCAGTAAGGTCGGCCAACGTCTTGGCACGCTCTTTCAACCCTGGCATCAATGCCCGGATTCGGGCCGTCCCGATCGCGTCGGCCTGCAGGCCGCGCGTCGCCGCAAGCCGCTGAGCGACCTCCCGCGTCAGCCGGTCATCATCGGCCCGGCGCAGCCAAACGCCGTTGATGTGCTGCAACTTCGAGAAATCCATCCTGGCCGCCGCCTTGCCGACGCCGTCCAGGTCGAATAAACGGATCGCTTCCTCGCGGCCTAGCACCTCGGCGTCGCCGTGGCCCCAACCGAGGCGAAGCAGGTAGTTGCACAGCGCTTCCGGCAGGAAGCCCTGCTCGCGGTATTCCAGCACGCTGACGGCGCCGTGCCGCTTCGACAGCTTCGCGCCGTCAGCGCCGTGGATCATCGGCAGGTGGGCGAAGCGGGGCAGGTCCCAGCCCATGCCCTGGTAAATCTGGATCTGGCGGAACGTGTTGGTCATGTGGTCATCGCCACGGATCACATGGGTGATCGCCATGTCATGGTCGTCCACCACGACGGCATGCAGGTAGGTCGGCGTGCCGTTGCTGCGCAGGATGATCATGTCGTCCAGCTCGCTATTGGCGACGCGCACGCTGCCTTGCACCAGGTCGTCCACCACCGTCTCGCCCTCCTGCGGCGCGCGCAGCCGGATGACGGGCTTGACGCCGGGCGGCGCTTCCGCTGGGTCGCGATCCCGCCAGCGGCCGTCGTAGCGGGGCGGGCGGCCCTCGGCCATCGCGCGCTCCCGCATTTCCCGCAGCTCCTCCGGGGTGCAGAAGCACAAGTAGGCGTGGCCGCTCGCCAGCATCTGTTGCGCCACCTGGGCGTGGCGGGTCTGCCGAGTCGATTGGAACACCGGGGGCTGGTCGGGCGACAGGTCGAGCCAGTCCAGCGCATCCAAGATGACCTGCGTGTTCGCCGCGGTGCTGCGCTCCCGGTCGGTGTCCTCGATCCGCAGCAGGTACTCACCGCCGTGATGACGGCTGAACAGGACATTGAACAGCGCCGTACGGGCGCCGCCAATGTGGAGCTGGCCGGTCGGGCTGGGGGCGAAACGGGTGCGGACGGTCATGGGCGCTGTCTAACACGCCGGAAGGTGGCGTCGAGAGCGGCAGATCGCTACGGTAACGCAAGGAGGGGCTGTGCAACAGGCAATCGTGGCGCTCGGCGCGTTTCAGGCGGCATGGCTGCAAGCCCGGTGGCAGGGCTGGGTCGAGGCGGAGCGGGGGCGCTTCGTGCCCTGGCTTTCGGTCTGCATGGGCGCCGGCGTGGTCGCCTACTTTGATTTGCGGGCAGAGCCGAACGCTTGGACCGGGGGGGCGGCTGTCCTGAGCGCCCTTTTGGCTTGCATCATCAGCTGGCGCCTGCCGGTGGCACGGGCGTTGGGGTTGGCGGGCCTGTTTGCGGCGCTCGGCTTCCTATCGGGCCAGGTTGCGACCTGGCGTGCGTTGCCCACGGAGCCGTTGCCGACGCGGGCCGTCATTCTGACTGGCACGGTGCGCGGCGTGGACCTGTTGCCGGAAGGGCGCCGGGTCACGCTGTCCGACGTGCGGCTGGAGCCGGATGCTCCGCCCTTGGCGCGGCTGGTACGGGTCCGCCTGCACCGGCTGGACATGGCTGCGATGGGCACGGGGGACCGGGTGCGGGTGCGGGCGCTGGTCCGGCCGCCCTCCTCGCCGGCGTTCCCCGGCGCTTGGGATCTGCAGCGGGATGCGTTCTTCTCGGGGCTGGGCGGGTCCGGCTACGCGCTGAACCCGTCGGAGGTATTGGAGCGGGCGCCACCCCGTGGCGGCGCGGCTACCCTGCAAGGCGTGCGCGACTGGATCACCGGCCGGGCGATGGCGGGGCTGCCGGGTCCGGCCGGCGCGGTTGCGGCAACCTTGCTGACCGGCACCACAACGGCGATCCCGCCGCGGGACCGCGAGGCGTTCCGCGACTCCGGTTTGGCGCACCTGCTGGCCGTGGCCGGGCTGCATATCGGCATCGTCATGGGCGTGGCCATGGGGACGACCCGGCTGCTGTTGGCGTTGTCCGAACATGCGGCCCTGCATTGGCCGACCAAGGCGATTGCCGCCGGGGCGGCGCTGGTCGTCGGCGGCGCCTACCTGCTGCTGACCGGGGCGCATTTGCCGATCATGCGCAGCTTCGCCATGGCGTGCCTGGTGACGCTGGGCCTCGTGCTGGGCCGCCGGGCGCTGTCGCTGCGCGGGCTGGCGCTGGCCGCGGTCGCGCTGATGCTGCTTTCGCCGAATGAGGTTGTGGGCGCGAGCTTCGGCATGAGCTTCTCCGCCGTTTTGGCGCTGATCGCCGGCTACGAGGCGCTGCGCCCGCTGCTGGCCCGGTTGTACGGCGGAGGGTGGGGGCGGCGCATCGCCTCGCACGTCGTGGCGCTCGTGCTCACCAGCTTGCTGGCGGGGACTGCTTCGGCCCCGTTTGGCGCTTACCACTTCGGGCATTTCCAGCTTTACTTCATCATCGCCAACGTGGCCGCCGTGCCGCTAACGGCGTTCTGGGTGATGCCGCTCGGCCTGCTGGCGCTGCTGCTGATGCCGCTCGGCCTCGAACGGCTGGCGTTGGCGCCGATGGGATGGGGAATCGACGGCATCCTGTGGATCGGCCGGACCGTATCCGTCTGGCCATCGGCCACCCTGGCGGTGCCCCACATGCCGGCCTGGGGACTGTGCGTGTTCAGCCTGGGCCTGGCCTGGCTCGGGCTGTGGCGATCGCGACCGCGGCTTGCAGGGGTGCCGGTCATGCTGGCCGGGCTGCTGTCGCCCCTCGCGGCGCCAGCACCCGACATCCTGGTCTCCTCCGAGGCGCGGCTGATCGCCATTCGGGCCGACCGGTATTACCTGATGTCGCAAACCGGCGCGTCCAAGTTCGTGCGGGATGCTTGGCAGAACCAGCTTGCGGCCGGGCCGCTCGTGCCGGTGCAAACCGGAGAGCCTGCGTCGTGCGATGCCGACGCCTGCCGTGTACAGCGCGGCGGGCATCAGGCCCTGATCCTGCGCAGCCGTGCACGCCCCGATTGCGCCGGCATTGACCTGCTGGTGTCCGCCGAGCCGGCCCGAGGCGAGTGCCCGGCCGGAATCCCCTACATCGACCGGTTCAGCGTGTGGCGGGACGGCGCGACGGCGGTTTGGTTGACCGGTGCCGCGCCGCGTGTCCTATCCGACCGTGCTTATCGCGGCGACCGGCCGTGGGTGCCGGGGCCGCCGGCGCCGCGCCGCTCCGTACCCAACCTGCCGATGGCGACGCCGGACGAGTTGCCGCCCGCGGCGTCGGAGTGATCAGTATCGCCGCAGCAGCGCGACCAAGCTGCCCTGCACCTTGACCCGGTCGGCCGGGAAGATACGGATTTCGTGCCGCTGGTTGGCCGGCTCCAACGCGACCGAGTTGCCCCGGCGCCGCAGCCGCTTCAGCGTGACCTCCGCATCGTCGATCAGCGCCACGATGATCTGGCCGTTCTCCGCCACGTCTCCCTTGCGGATCACCACCGTGTCGCCGTCAAGGATGCCTGCCTCCACCATGGAGTCGCCGGCAACCTCCAGCGCGTAATGCTCACCGTTGCCCAGCAAGGCGAGGGGCACCTCGATCTGCGCGCCTTGGTCCCGCAACGCCTCGATCGGCAACCCGGCGGCGATGCGGCCATACAGCGGCAGGTGCACCGCTGCGGCTTCATTGGCCGCGCGCACGGCCGGGAAACGGCCGGAGAAATCCCCACGGATGACGTTGGGCGCGAACGGCGCCGGCGCCGCCACAACAAGCTCCCGCCCGGCCTGGTTCGGCAACCGCGTGACCTCAAGCGCCCGGGCGCGGTGGTGATGCCGGCGCAGGAAGCCCCGCTCCTCCAAAGCCGAGATCAGACGGTGAATCCCGGACTTCGACCGGAGCTGCAAAGCCTCCTTCATCTCCTCGAAACTAGGAGAGAAACCGGTCGTCTTGAGGTGGGCGTCAATGAAGGTCAGCAACTCGTGTTGCTTGCGCGTCAGCATGGCAAAGCTCTTTCATGCCCGATGGAACGGCCTGGCAAAAATAAAACACATGTAGAACAAAAAGGCAACCCGATTCGTTCTACATTGGTTCGCCAACACCTGTCAATGTTTCCTGTCGCTTACGGCACGAGGCGGGGCGTTACAGGCCGCTTACGTCCAGCCGCAGCACGGGGACGGTGGCGCCGGCCTTCAACGCCGGCGCGTGCGGCGCGCGGAGGATCAAGCATCCGGCATTGGCCAGCAGTTGCAGCAACGACGAATCCTGCCGGTCGAACGGCGTGGCGACCAGCGCGCCGACCGGATCGGTCGAGAGGGCTGCCCGCAGGTGATCGGCCCGATGGTCGTTCGCTGCCACAGGCGCGGCCAGCCGCGCCTCAACAGGCCGCAACGCGTCGTCCGCAAGGCCGTTGAGCCGGTTGAGCGCTGGCAGCAGGAACAGGAAGGCGCAGACAAAAGCCGAGACCGGGTTGCCGGGCAAGCCGAGTACGGGCACGTCGCCGAGCCGCCCAAACAGCAGCGGCTTGCCCGGCCGCATCGCGATGCGCCAGAAATCAAGGGCGAAGCCGCGGGTCGCGAGGCTGGTCTGCACCAGGTCATGCTCGCCGACGCTGGCACCGCCGGTGGTCAGCAGGAGGTCAATGCCGGACAGGCGGTCCGCGACGGAGGCGATGGCCGCCGGGTCATCCGGCGCGATAGGCAGCACGGACGGGACGCCGCCGCCGGCACGGACCAGCCCCGCCAGGGCGTGCGCGTTGGAACTGACGATGCCTCCTGCCGCCAAAGGCTCGCCCGGCAGCACAATCTCATCGCCGGTCGCGAGGATCGCGATGCGCGGCTGCCGGTGCACGGCGACCCACGGGTGGTTGCCCGCGGCGATCAGCCCGATGGCCCGCGCGCCCAGCCGGGTGCCGGCAGGCACCAAGATGTCGCCCTGGCGGAAATCCTGGCCGGCGCGGCGGATGTGGCGCCCGGCCCGCGCCGCCTCCCGCACCGTGATCCAGTTGCCGTCCCGGTCCACGCCCTCCTGCGGCAGCACGCAGTCGGCGCCGTCCGGCACGACGCTTCCGGTGAACAGCCGCACGGCCTCGCCGTCTGCGACTTGACCGGGGAACGGCCGGCCCGCGGGGGCGTGGCCGACCACCGCGACCCGTGCGCCGGCCCCGCCGTCCACTGCCCGCAGCGCATAGCCGTCCATGGCCGAAACATCGGCGGGCGGCTGGGTCAGCCGGGCGTGCAGCGGGCTGGCGAGCACCCGGCCCCAGGCCTCCGGCAGGGCGACGGTCTCGGCCGGGGTGGGACGGAGCGGCCCGACGATTCGGGCACGGGCTTCCTCGACCGACAGCATTGCCTTACCCTTGCTGGAAATCGCCGGACTTGCCGCCCGCCTTGTGCACGACGCGCAGCCCATCGATCCGCATACCCCGGTCAATCGCCTTGCACATGTCATAAACCGTCAGCGCCGCGACGCTTGCGGCGGTCAGCGCCTCCATCTCCACCCCGGTGCGGCCCGTGGTGCGGACGGTAGCGGCGATGTCGATCCCGTCGCCGGACGGCGATGGCCCGAGGTCGAGCTTGACCGCCGAGATCGGCAGCGGGTGGCAAAGCGGGATAAGGTCCGCCGTGCGCTTCGCCGCCATGATGCCGGCCAGCCGCGCTACGCCGAGCACGTCGCCCTTCTTGGCCTTCCCGGCCAGGATCACCCGCAGCGTTTCCGGCAGCATCACAACGCTGACCCGTGCGGTTGCCGTCCGGTCGGTCTCGGCCTTGGCGGACACATCGACCATGACGGCCCGGCCCTCGGCATCGAAGTGCGTCAGTTCCGGCACTACGATGGAACGCCAAGCAAGGCGCGGGTGGCGGCGCCGACATCGGGCTGGCGCAACAGGCTTTCGCCGACCAAGAAGCAGGACGCCCCGGCCTCCGCCAGGCGACGGACATCGTCGTGGCTGCGGATGCCGCTCTCGGCGATCAGGAACCGGTCCGAGGGCACGTGCGGCGCAAGCTCAGTCGTGGTCTTCAGATCGGTCTGCAACGTCTTCAAATCGCGATTGTTGATCCCGATCAGCGACGTTTGCAGTCCCAAAGCGCGGTCCAACTCGGCCCGGTTGTGCACCTCAACCAGCACGTCCATGTCCAGTGCCCGCGCCAACTCCTCAAGCTCCCGCGCCTGTTGATCGGAAAGCGCCGCCATGATCAGCAGGATGCAGTCGGCGCCCATCAGCCGGCTCTCATAAACCTGCCACGAGTCCAGGATGAAATCCTTGCGCAGCACCGGCAAGGGAACCGTGGCCCGGGCGACTTTCAAATGGTCGGGCGAGCCTTGGAAATACGGGGCATCCGTCAGCACGGACAAGCAGGTGGCGCCCGCGTCGGCATAGGTCCGGGCCAGCAGCGAGGGATGGAAGTCGGGGCGGATGATCCCAGCGGACGGCGACGCCCGCTTGATCTCGGCGATCAGGCCGTAGCCGCCCCGGGCCGCGGCTTCCTTCAAGGCATGTCCGAAACCGCGGGTCGGGTTGCGCCGCAGGTGCAGCCGGCTCGCGAGCGCCGTGGCCGGCGTTTCGGCACGCCGGCGCTCCACCTCGTTCAGCGTTTCCGCGCAAATCCGGGCCAACGCATCGGGAATCGCGACGTCCATTCCACTCACTCCGCAGGCATCAAGCAGTTGCACGCCGCAGCTTATCGAGTGCAGCAGCAGCGGAACCGTTGTCAATCGCCTCTGCTGCCTGTACTGCGCCCGACCGCAAATCGTGCGCCACCCCGGCGACGATCAGCC
The DNA here is from genome assembly GCA_964247405.1 of uncultured Acetobacteraceae bacterium. Taxonomy (GTDB): domain Bacteria; phylum Pseudomonadota; class Alphaproteobacteria; order Acetobacterales; family Acetobacteraceae; genus CAHJXG01. The sequence goes on along the minus strand of CAXTUQ010000009.1, from coordinate 2,301 downwards.
CGGCCGCCGCGTTCAGCAGCACGGTGTCGCGGTAAGGCCCAGGCTCTCCGTGCAGCAACGCGCGCAGGGCGCCGGCGTTCGTTGCGGCATCGCCACCGCGGATGGCGCCGATCGGCGCGCGTTCCAGCCCGGCGTCCTCCGGCGCTATGCTGAACTCCCGATATGCGCCGTCGTGCAGCGCGACGACCTGGCTCGTCCCGGCCAGGGTCAACTCGTCCAGCCCTTGGCCGTGCACCAGCCAGGCGCGCTCGGTGCCGAGCGCACACAGGGTTTCGGCCATCGGACGCAGCCAGGCGGGGTCATGGACGCCGGTCAACTGCCGACGCACCTTGGCCGGGTTGGCCAGCGGTCCCAGCAGGTTGAAGATCGTGCGCGTGCCGAGTTCCACCCGTGGTCCGGCCGCGTGGCGAAGCGCCGCATGGTGCCGGGGGGCGAACAGGAACACACAGCCAGCCGCCGCCAGCACGTCCGGCAGGCGGTCCAGCGCCACGTCCACGTTCACGCCCAGCGTGGCCAGCACGTCGGCGCCCCCCGTTCGCGATGATAGGGCGCGGTTGCCGTGCTTGGCAACCGGCACGCCGCAGCCAGCCAGCACGAACGTCACCGCCGTGGACACGTTGAGGGTGCCGGCATTGTCGCCGCCTGTGCCGCAGACATCAATGGCGTCGGGCGGCGCCGCCATCGTTGCCATGCGAGAGCGCATGGCGCGAACCGCCCCGGTCAGCTCCGCCACAGTTTCCCGCCGCACCCGCATCGCCATCAGCAGGCCGGCGATTTGCGCGGGCGTGGCCTCGCCGGACATGATGGTGCCGAACGCCGCCTCGGCTTCCTCGGCTGACAAAGTGGCGCCGGAGGCAAGCTGGGCGAGAACCGGTTTGAGGCTGGCCATGGCGCGTGGAGGTCAGGCGGCGCGGGCGGGCGCGGGCCGGCGCGCGAGGGTCAGGAAATTCGCCAATATCTTGTGCCCATGCTCGGACGCGATGCTTTCCGGGTGGAACTGCACGCCGTAGATCGGCAGGTCGCGGTGGCGCAGGCCCATGATGACCCCGTCCGCCGTCCAGGCCGTCGGCACGAGCGACGAAGGCAAAGTGTCAGGCTCGACCACGAGGCTATGGTATCGCGTGGCCTCGAACGGGCTGGGCAGTTCCGCGAACACGTCGGTTCCGTCGTGGCGGATCGGGCTGAGCTTGCCATGCATGGGGTGGTCCGCCCGCACCACCCGGCCACCGAACGCCTGGCCGATGGCTTGGTGCCCCAGGCACACGCCCAGCACCGGGACGCGCCCCGCCGCGGCTTCGATCAGGTCGAGGCAGACGCCCGCTTCGTTCGGCGTGCATGGGCCGGGCGAGAGCACGATGGCCTCGGGCGCCAGGGCCAGCGCGTCGGCGGCCGAAAGGTCGTCGTTGCGGCGCACGGTGCAGGGCACGCCGAGGTCGCCCAGGAAGTGCACCAAATTGAAAGTGAAGCTGTCATAGTTGTCGATCAGCAGGAGCATGGGTCAGGCTTTCAGGGCGGCGAAACGGACCGCCTCCTCGGCGGCGCGGAACAGGGCGCGGGATTTGTGCCGGGTTTCCTCGTACTCGCCGAGGGCCGTGCTGTCCGCCACCACGCCGCCGCCGGCCTGCACATACATGGTGCCGTCCTTCACCACGGCGGTGCGCAGCCCGATGCAGGTGTCCATGGTGCCGTTGGCGGCGAAATAGCCGATGCACCCGGCGTAGATGCCGCGCCGGGTCGGCTCCAGCTCCTCGATGATCTGCATGGCGCGGATCTTCGGCGCACCGGTCAGCGTGCCCGCGGGGAATCCGGCGATCAGCGCGTCGAGCGCTTCAAGGCCCGGCTTGAGCCGGCCCTCGACGGTGGAGGAGATGTGCATGACGTGGCTGAACCGCTCGATGCGGAAGCTTTCGACGACCCGCACGCTGCCCAGCGCGGCGACACGGCCCACGTCGTTGCGGCCGAGGTCGAGCAGCATCAGGTGCTCCGCCCGCTCCTTGGGGTCGGCCAGCAGCTCGGCTTCCAGCCGCTCGTCCTCCGCGCGGGTGGCGCCGCGGGGCCGGGTGCCGGCGAGGGGGCGGATGGTGACAACCCCGTCGCGCAGCCGTACCAGCACCTCGGGGCTGCTGCCGACCACGGCGAAGCCGCCGAAATCGAGGAAGAACAGGAACGGCGCCGGGTTGATGCGGCGGAGCGCACGGTACAAGGAAAACGGGGGCAGCGCGAACGGCACGGAGAAGCGTTGGCTCGGCACGATCTGGAACGCGTCGCCGGCGACGATGTATTCCTTCATGCGCTCGACGG
>CAXTUQ010000008.1:0-28275 GCA_964247405.1 uncultured Acetobacteraceae bacterium | reverse complement strand
GCTTCCCGCTGCCGAGGAAGCCCGGCAGGATGTTGACCGGTGGCCGTGCGTCACCCGGCGGCATGGCGCTCCAGCGCGTCCAGCAGCGCCGGGTCGAGCGGGTCGAGCGGCGCGCCCGCCATCCGCTCCGCCTTCGGCCAAAGGTCGGCGAGGCCCTGCACGATCCCGGTGGCGCCTGTCCGGTCGCGTAGCAGGAAGGCGCTGCCCTGCCAGTCCGAAAGCCGCAGGCCGTAATGCCGGAGCACGGTGTTGCCGAGCGCCATGCGCTGGCGCCGGGCCTGACGGCGGAGCCAGGGCACCGCCGACGCGGGCGGCGGCTCCCCCGGGCGTGCAAGGCCATCCGCCCAATGCGTGCCGTCGCCCAGCGTGCCGCAAAGGCCGCACATGCTATTTTTGCCGCGGCTGCCGGCGGGCAAAATCGTCGGCGATCTCGTTCATGGTGACGAAGCGCACGCCGGGGTGGCGGACCATGTGGCTGTAAAGCCGTTCCAGCATCATCAGCACCTGCGGGCGCCCGGAGATGTCGGGGTGGATGGTGATGGGGAACACGGCGTAGTCGTACTCGCGGTACACCCAGTCGAACTGGTCGCGCCACAGCTGCTCGATGTCGCGCGGGTTGACGAAGCCGTGGCTGTTCGGCGCCTTCTTGATGAACATCATCGGCGGCAGGTCGTCCAAGTGCCAGCTTGCGGGGATCTCGATCAGGTCGGTCTCCTGCCCGCGCACCAGCGGATGCATCCACTCATGCGGCTGCTTGGCGTAGTCGATCTTGGTCCAGGTGTCGCCGACGCGCACGTAGTACGGCTCGAAGTCCTTGTGCATCAGGCTGTGGTCGTACTTGATGCCCTTCTTCAGCAGCAGCTCGTTGCTGACCGGGCTGAACTCCCACCAGGGCGCCACGTAGCCGGTGGGCCGCTTGCCGGAGAGCCTCGTCACCAGGTCGATGCACTTGTCGAGCACCGCCTCCTCTTGCTCCGGCGTCATCTCGATCGGGTTCTCGTGGCTGTAGCCGTGGATGCCGACCTCGTGCCCGGCCTCCACCACCGCGCGCATCTGCTCGGGAAAGGTCTCGATGGAGTGCCCGGGGATGAACCAGGTGGTCTTGATGCCGAACCGCTCGAACAGCCTCACCAGCCGCAGGCTGCCGACCTCGCCGGCGAACAGCCCGCGCGAGATGTCGTCCGGGCTGTCCTCCCCGCCATAGGAGCCGAGCCACCCGGCCACCGCGTCCACATCCACCCCGAACGAGCAGAAGATTTCCTTGGGCATTGCGTTTCCCTTCCTGACCGGCAAACCGGGTCTCGCCCGTTTGCAGCCGTACCCTAACGCAAGAACTCCTTCGCGACCTTGCAGATGTAAGTGTATTTGGGATTGACCATCTGCGTGCACCGGGCGTCGGCGATTTGGCCAAGGAACATGTACGCTTCGGCGTCGGTGAAGCCGTAGTCGTCCGCCAGCCAGTACACCATCTGCTCGAACGCGAGGCGCATCGCGTCCTCAAGCGGCCGGGCGCAGCCAAGGGTCGCAATGTAGGTGCTGGTCTCGATCCGCGGCCAGGTCATCCGCGCCGGCTTGTCCCGCAGCTCCACGCTCAGCGTCACACGCGCGCCAATCTCGGTGGCGCCAAACCCGACGCACTCGCCGTCGCCCTGCAGCGCGTGGCAGTCGCCCACATATAGGCTCGCCCCCTCCTGCTGCACCTCGAACAGCACGGTGCTGCCGGTGGTGATCTCCTGGGCGTCGAGGTTGCCGCCATGCGTGCCGTTATCGACGGTCAGCACGGCCCCGTGCACCGGGGCCACGCCCAGCACGCCGACCATCGGCTTGATCGGCAGCTTGCGCCCCTCGCTCCAGTGCACGAAGCCGTTGCTCACCTCCATGGCCCGGGTGTGGATGCCGAACTCCTTTTGCCGGACCCAGTCCGGGAACATGCCGATCCCCGGCCAAAGCGCCGTGTAGCCGATGGCATCAAGGTCCATGGCGTGGACCTGCACCGCGAGCACCTGGCCGGGCTTCGCGCCCTCCACCCGGAGCGGCCCGGTCGCGGGGTTGACAAAGGGAAAGCGCACCGTGTCCGGCGAGAGCTTGGATGCGGTCGAGGAGATCAGGCCCTCGTTGCAGTTGATCTCGCACTCCACGGTGACGCGCTCGCCGGGCCGGATCTCGGTGACGCAGGCGTCGGTGGCCGACAGGGCATATTTCAGGTTCCCGGCCTTCGGGATGGTGCGTGCCGCGTCCATGGTCGCTTCCTTATTTTGGTTGAGCCTCAGTGGAGGTCGTGCCGCCACGGCAGCAAGGCCCGCTCGACCCGGCTGACGACCGCCGACAGGATGAGGGCGAGCGCCACGGTCACGGTGAGCGCCGCGAACACCCGGGAGATGGCGTAAAGGCTGCCCGCCTTGAAGATCGCATGGCCCAGGCCCTCCGAGGACGACATGAACTCGCCGACGATCGCGCCGACCAGCGCAAAGCCGACCGTGAGCTTGAGGCCCGCGAAGATGTCGGTCAACGAGGCCGGCAGCACCAGCAGCCGGAAGATTTGCCGGCGGCTCGCGCCGAGCGAGCGCATGAGGTTGACTTGGTCCGGATCGACCCCGAGCGCGCCCTTGTAGGCGACGACGAGCGCCACGACCACCACGGACAAGGTCGCCATCGCGAGCTTGGAGGCGAAGCCCGTGCCGAACCAGATGATGGCGATGGGCGCCAGGGCGACGATGGGCACGGACCCCAGCGCCAGCACGAAGGGCTGCACCACGCGCGAGGCAAACCGTGAGAACCACAGCGACAGGCCTAGCGCCGTGCCGAGCAGGTTGCCCAGCACGAACCCGCCCAGCGTTTCCAACCCCGTCACCCGGGCATCCACCCAGACCGAGCCGTCGGCAACCATGGCCAGCAACTGGGCGCCGATGGCGCTGGGCGAGCCGAACAGGAAGGCGTTCACCCCGGCGCCCTGTGTCCCCCATTCCCACAGGCCGAGCACAACCGCGAGAAGAAGCAGTTGGCACAGCGCCACCTGCAGCATCGACCGGCGTCCCTGCCGCTGCCGCTCCGTGCGGGGCCGGGTCCGCCAGCGCGACAGGCGGGATGGGGCAGGGAGAACGGCGGGCGTCGTCATCGGATGTCCAGCTCGGTCCATATCTTACGGACGGTGCGCGCGAACTCCGGCCGTTCCCGCATCGCCATCATGTCCGTCCGGTCGCCCGGCATGTCGATATGATGCTGCGACACCACGGTGCAGGGCCGGTGCGAAAGCACGATGACCCGGTCCGACAGGCTGACCGCCTCCTCGACGTCGTGCGTGATGAGCAGCAGCGACCGGCGTTCGCCGCGGACGAGCCGGGCCGTGTCGCGCTCGATCAGGATCTTGGTCTGGAAATCGAGGGCGGAGAACGGCTCGTCGAGCAGAAGGACCTCCGGATCGGAGGCGAGGGTGCGGGCCAGCGCGACACGCTGGCGCATGCCCCCGGAAAGCGCCGATGGGTAGTAGTCCGCGAAGCCCGCCAGCCCCAAGTGGTCCAGCAGGCGGTGCGCCGTGGCCAGGCGCTCGCGCCCGCCAACCCGCTTCACCTCAAGGCCGAGGGTCACGTTCTGCACCGCGGTGCGCCAGGGCAGCAGCAGGTCCTTTTGCAGCATGTAGCCCACCCGCGGCGGCACGCCCGCGAGTTCGCGCCCATGCCAGAGCACCGACCCCGCCGTGGGCGGCAGCAGGCCGCAGATCAGGTTGAGCAGCGTCGTCTTGCCGCAGCCGGACGGCCCGACGACGCTGACGATCTCACCTTCGCCGAGATCGAACGACACGGAGCCGATCACATCCACGGGGCGGCCATCCTCGGCGCCGAACGTCTTGCCCAGGCCCAGCGCGGACAGCGGCGGCGCACGGCCGGCGCCCTCACGGCTTCGCGCGGGTGCGGGTGCTGCCAGTTCAGTCAGCCTTCACCGCCTTCTCGGCAAAGCTGTTGTCGACGATCTGCTCGAACGTCGTGGTTCCCTTCACGTTCTTCAGGTACTTCTGCATGGCCATCAGGTTGTCCCACTGCCTGCGGTCCACCAGGACGGACTCAGCCGGGATCTTGTACTGGATTTCCGCGTCGATCGCCTTGTCCACGACATCGCCGGGCAGGTCGGGGAATTCCTTGCGGGCGACCGACTTGGCATAGGCCGGGTCGCTGTAAACCCGGCGGCCCGCCATCTCCAGCCCGGTGCAGAGCGCCTGCACGGTGTCGGCCTTCTGCGTGAGCGTGTCGTTCAGCACCATGATCCCCGTGTTGCAGAACGGGCCGATGGCGCTGGAGAAGTCGAACACGGTCTTGGCCCCCTGCGCCTCCGCCGCCGCGACGTTCGGCTGGTAGGCGATGGCGACATCGGCGCGTCCGGCGAGCATGGCGGCGATCTCCGTGCCCGGGCTGACCGCGACCATCGTCACGTCCCGGCCGACCACCAGCCCGTTCTCCTCCAGCAGCTTGCGGGTGACGCTGTAGTTGGTGTTGGGTTCGGGCGAGGTGACGACCGTCATGCCCTTGAACTGCTTGGGGTCGGTGATCTTCTGGGCCGTCTTGGACACGCCGAAGTAGTGGGCGCGCTGCACGACGGTGCCGACGACCCGGCCAGGCCCGCCTCCCTCCACCGAGATCGGGACCATGGTCGGATCGCCGATGCCGAACAGGGCGGAGCGCCCCAGGACAGCGGCGAAGGCCTGGGTGTCGCCTCCGGCCGCGCTCACGTTGAGGTGGATGCCTTGCTTCTCGAAGTAGCCGGCGGCCTGCCCGACATAAAGGTTGATGTAGCCGAGATTGTGCACGGCTTCGGTGAAGCTCACCTCCGTGACCGCGCGGGCGATCCGCGGCGTGAACAGCAGCGCCGCGCTGCCGGCCGCGCCCAGCAGGGCGGTGCGGCGGGAGAGCGGCGTGGAGCCGGCGGATGGAGTCGCGAACCGTGTCATGAGGGGACCTTCTCGACAATGGCGCCCCAGGGTCGGTGCCCGGGGACGTTGCAGCAGGAACATCGTAGCCAAATTCTTAGCAAGAACGATACCATGTCCGGCCCGAACCCTGCGCCCGCTCAGCCCAGAAAGCTTCCCCCATTCACCTGCAAGACCTCGCCGTTCACGTAGCTCGACATGTCGGAGGCGAGGAACACGGCGACGGTTGCGATCTCGGCCGGCAGGCCCACCCGCCCCGCCGGGGAGGCCGCGCCCGCGGCAGCGATCTCGTCTTCGGTCATGCCGAAGCGCGGCTGCGCCGTGTCCACCAGGCCGGGGGCGATGGCGTTGACCCGGATGCCGTGGGCGGCCAGTTCCAGTGCCATCGCGCGGGTGAGCGAGACTACCCCGCCCTTGCTGGCCGAGTAGTGCACGCCGCGCACGGCGCCGTGCGCCGCGACGGAGGCGATGTTGATGATGGCGCCCTTCATGTGCGCCGCGACCATCTTGCGCGCCGCGGCCTGGGCGCAGAACGCGGTACCCTTGAGGTTGAGCGCGTGCGTCGCGTCCCAGATCGCCTCCGTCAGTTCGAGGAACGGCGCGCGGGGGTAGATCCCTGCGTTGTTGACCAGCACGTCCAGGCGCCCCAGCGCGTCCCACGCCGTTTCGACGACGCCCTGCGCACCCGCCACCGTGCCGAGGTCGCCGCGCACCAGCGCCGCCCGGCGGCCGAGCGCGCGCACGCTGTCCGCCACCGCGTTCGCTGCGGCTTCGTCATCGAACCAATTGATGGCGACATCCGCCCCTTCGCGCGCCAGCTCGGCCGCGACCGCGGCGCCGATGCCCTGCTGCGCGCCGGTGACCAGGGCCGCCTTGTCGTTCAATCGCATCACAATCGCTCCCGTGCGGGCCGCCGCCGGAGGCGGCATCATCAACTCGCCGGGTCATGCAAGCGATGTTCCGCGGCTTGACAGCTACCCGGCGAGCCAGCCGCCATCAACCACCAGCTCAGTGCCCGTGAAGAATGCGGCGTCGCTGGCCAGATAGAGCGCGGCCTGCGCCACGCTTCGCCCTTCTTCCTGGTGCAGCAGGACTGGCGCTGGTGGCTGGAGAACTTCCGCGGCCACGCCCCGGCATCGGCTGGCCCGAAGCGTGAAACGCATCGCCATCGCCCGACGTTCACGACGGGGCGCCGGACAAGGCGCGCAACGCCGTTTCGGCGTGAAGCAAGCGACATCCTTGGCGGGCGACGCCGAAGCAGCATCGATCATGGGGGACAGCATGGAATTCAGGCGTCTGGGACGGTCGGGGTTCAAAGTGCCGGCATTGAGCCTTGGCACCGGCACATTCGGCGGCGGCAACGACTTCTTCAAGGCCTGGGGATCGACCGACGTCCAGGGGGCGACGCGGCTGGTGGACATCTGCCTGGACGCCGGGCTGTGCATGTTCGACAGCGCGGACGTGTACTCCGGCGGCCTGGCCGAGGACATCCTGGGCCAGGCGGTCGCCGGCCGGCGGCATCAGGTGATCATCTCGACCAAGGCGACGTTCCGCACCGGGGATGGGGCCAACGACGTGGGGTCCTCGCGCTCCCACCTGACCGACGCCTGCGAGCGGGCGCTTAAGCGCCTTCGCACCGACTACATCGACCTGTTCCAGCTCCACGGCTTCGACGCCATGACCCCGGTCGAGGAAACGCTGGGCACGCTCGACGACCTGGTCCGTGCCGGCAAGATCCGCTACGTCGGCTGTTCCAACTTCTCGGGCTGGCACCTGATGAAGTCGCTGGCCGCGGCGGAGCGCCACGGGCTGCCGCGCTATGTGGCGCATCAGGCCTACTACTCGCTGGTCGGGCGCGACTACGAGACGGAGCTGATGCCGCTGGGGCTGGATCAGGGGGTCGGCGCCGTGGTCTGGAGTCCGCTGGGCTGGGGCCGCCTGACCGGCAAGATCCGCCGGGGCCAGCCGCTGCCGGCGAACTCGCGCCTGCACGTCACGGCGGCGCAGGGTCCGCAGGTGGAGGAGGATTACCTTTACGGCGTGGTGGACGCCTTGCTGGCCGTGGCCGAGGAAACCGGCAAGGCCGTGCCGCAGGTGGCGCTCAACTGGCTGCTGCAACGCCCGACGGTCGCCAACGTGATCGTCGGCGCTCGCGACGAGGCGCAGTTGCGGCAGAACCTGGGTGCCGTCGGCTGGAGCCTCACGCCCGGGCAGGTGGCGCGGCTCGACGCGGCCAGCGCCCGGCCGCTGCCCTACCCGTATTGGCATCAGGCCGGCTTCGCCGAGCGCAACCCGGCCCCTGTCGGGTAGCCGCACGGCAGCGCGTCCTATTGCGCCTTGCTAGGAGACGGGCTTCATAGCATGGCGAGTCCTGATTATTTGGGCCACGGCCGACAACTCGACACCAAGGGGAAACCGCGCACATGCAGCTACATGTCACGGACCAGTCCGGAGCGGAACGCGCGATCGCCGGTCGGAAAGGCCTGTCGCTGATGGAGAACATCCGCAACGCCGGGTTCGACCAGCTTCTCGCGCTTTGCGGCGGGTGCTTGTCCTGCGCGACGTGCCACGTTTACGTGGACCCAGGCTTTGCCGGCACGCTCCCGCCGGCCAGTGAAGACGAGAACGACCTGCTCGACAGCTCGGCGCACCGGCGTCCCAACTCGCGGCTGTCCTGCCAGATCCAGGTCAACGAGGGCCTCGACGGGCTGAAGGTGACAATCGCCCCGGCGGATTAATGCGGGCAAGGCCAAGTGCCGGCCGCGACCGCGGCCGAGGGAACGGGGTACGGGGATGCGACATGACGTGCTGATCGTCGGCGCCGGCCATGGCGGCGCTCAGGCCGCGATCATGCTCCGGCAGCACGGCTACGCGGGAACGGTGGCACTGGTCGGCAACGAGACCGATCTCCCGTATGAGCGGCCGCCGCTGTCCAAGGAGTACCTTTCGGGGAAGAAGCCGTTCGAGCGCATCCTGATCCGCCCCGCGGAGTACTGGGCGGAGCGGGACATCGCCCTCCTGCTCGGGCGCCATGTCGCCGCGGTTGATCCGGACGCGCGCGAAGTGGCCCTGCAAGACGGCTCCAGGCTCGGCTACGGGACGCTGGTCTGGGCGGCGGGAGGCAACCCCCGGCGGCTCGCCTGCCCGGGGCACGGCCTCGATGGCGTCCACACGTTGCGCAGCCGGGCGGACGTTGACCGCATGGTCGGCGAGCTGCCATCCGCCGATCGGGTGGTCGTCATCGGCGGCGGCTACATCGGTTTGGAGGCTGCCGCCGTCCTTACGGAACTCGGCAAGCGCGTGGCGGTGCTCGAAGCGCAAAACCGCGTGCTGGCCCGCGTCGCCGGGGAGCCGTTGTCGCGCTTCTTCGAGGCAGAGCACCGCGCCCGGGGCGTCGATGTCCGGCTCGGGGTGGCCGTCTCCGGCCTGGAAGGCAACGGCCGCGTCTCGGGCGTCCGCTTGGGCGACGGCACCCTGCTTCCGGCCGACATGGTGCTGGTGGGCATCGGCATCGACCCGGCGGTCGCCCCGCTGCTGGACGCGGGGGCGGCCGGAGGCAACGGGGTCGCGATCGACGCGCAGTGCCGCACCAGCCTGCCCGGCGTCTATGCGGTCGGCGACTGCGCGCTGCAATCCAACCCGTTCGCCGGGGGCGTCTCGGTCCGGATCGAGTCCGTGCAGAACGCCAACGACCAAGCCGCCGTGGTCGCCAAGGAGATCACCGGGTCCCTGGTCGAGCATCAGGCGGTTCCCGTGTTCTGGTCGCACCAGTACGACCTTCGGTTGCAGACGGTCGGGTTGTCGGGCGGCAGCGACGGCCACGTGGTACGCGGCGATCCCGCGGCCAGGAGCTTCTCGGTCGTTTATCTCCGGCAGGGACGGGTGGTCGCGCTGGACTGCGTCAACACCATGCGGGACTACGTCCAAGGACGCGCCCTGGTCGTCGCGGGCAAGCGGTGCGATCCGGCAGCGCTGGCGGACACGGGCGTGCCGCTGAAAGCGCTCTCGGAGCAGGGGGCTTCCGTCCAGGGTTAGGCTTGAACTGGCCTTTTCCCCTGGAAGTGGAACACCCAAGATGGAAATCCGAATCTGAGCACTGGCGCAGCGCACGCGGGATCAGCACGGTGCACCGGCACCTGACATGCTCGCGGATCGCTGCCGTCAGCCATTCGGCCGGCGGCCCTCGAAGGCGGCGTCCAGGATGGAACGGAGGCCGGCCGGGTCAACCAAGCCGGGGTTGTTGCCGTGATCCGTCTCGACCGTCAGGCGCACGATGGTTTCGAGCTGGTCTTTTGCGATGCCAAGGGCAGCGAGGCCGGTCGGGAAGCCCGTGCCGGCGAGCAGATCGAAGAAGCCTGCGCCGGCTTGGGCCACGCCCAAGGCCTGGGCGATGCGGGCCAGCGTGGTTTCCGTGCCCATGGAAACGATCCTCATCGTCTCAGCCCGCCCGGGTCAGGACGGGCCTGACCGCCGCGGCGGCGTGCAGGCCCAAGGCCTCCGCCACGATCCGGGCCTGGTCGGCGTCATGGTCGGCATGGAACCCGCCGGCCGGGGACGGCGAGGCGGACCGGCCGACATAGGCGGCGCGCGGCACCGCGGTCCCGGCCTGCTCCAGCAGCCGCTCCAGTTGCCGGTCCAGCCAGGTCCAGGCGCCCATGTTCTCCGGCTCCTCCTGCACCCAGGCGAAGCGCGCCGCGGTCCAGCGCCGGAACAAGGCCAGCAACGCCTCGGACGGCAGCGGGTAAAGCTGCTCGATCCGCACCACCGCCACGCTGTCCTCCCCACGCCCTGCGCGCTCCTGCTCCAGATCGTAGGCGATCTTGCCGCTGCACAGCAGCACCGTGCCGACCTCGCCCGGCGGCACGGACGCGATCACCGGCTGGAACCGCGCGCCCGGCAGGAAATCGCTGAGCGGCGAAACGGCGGCCGGAAGGCGGAGCAGCTTCTTCGGGCTGATGACGATCAGCGGCTTGCGGCCGGCCAGCCCCTGGCCCCGCAGCAGGTGGAAGATGTTGGCGGGGGTCGAGGGGTTCACGATCCATACGTTGTCCCGCGCCGCCATCTGCAGGTAGCGCTCCAGCCGGGCCGAGGAATGCTCCGGCCCTTGCCCCTCCAGCCCGTGCGGCAGCAGCATGACGAGGGCGGAGGGATCGCACCATTTCTCCTCCCCGGCCATGATGAACTGGTCGATCACGATCTGCGCCCCGTTGGCGAAGTCGCCGAACTGCGCTTCCCACAGCACGAGGCTGTCCGGCCGGGCCAGGCTGTAGCCGTACTCGAAGCCGAGCACGGCGTATTCCGAAAGCGGGCTGTTGCAGGCCTGGAACCGCGCTTGCCCGCCCCCCAACCCTTCGAGCGCGACGTGGCGCGCGCCCGTTTCCGCGTCCGCCAGGGCGAAATGGCGGTGGGAGAAGGCGCCGCGCGCCACGTCCTGCCCGCTCAGCCGCACCGGCACCCCGTCCGTCAGCAGGGAGCCGAAGGCGAGCGCCTCGGCCAGCGGCCAGGCGATGCCGTCCTCGCCGATCACCCTCTGGCGCAGGATGCGGCCCATGCGGGCGTGCAGCACGGCCCCGTCCGGCGCGGCGGCGAGCTGCTCCGACAGGGCGCGCAGGCGCGGCTCGACAACGCCCGTCACTGGCTCCCCGGCCGCGGGCTGCGGGCCGCGTCCGTCGGGGTAGCCGCTTTCGTTGCTGCGGAAGCCGTCCGCGGCCTCGAAGGCGGTCTGGAACCGCGTGCGGCAGGCCGCGGCGAAGGCGTCCACCCCGGCCTGGTCGCTCAGCCCGTCCCGCACCAGGAGCGCCGCGTACTGGGCGGTGACGGAAGGGTGCTTGGCAATCCGGCCATACAGCACGGGCTGGGTGAAGCCCGGCTCGTCGATCTCGTTGTGGCCATTGCGGCGGTAGCACACGAGGTCGATGACCGCGTCCCGGCCCTGGGCCTGCCGCCAAGCCACGGCGAGGTCGGCCGCGCGCCGGGCCGCCATGGGGTCATCGCCGTTGACGTGCAGGATGGCGCTGTCGGTCGCCTTCCACGGCCCTGTGCAGTGGCGGGAGCTTCGGGCCTCCTCCGCCTCGGTCGTGAAGCCGATCTGGTTGTTGACCACCAGATGCAGCGTGCCGCCGGTGCCGAAATGCCGGGTCCCCGCAAGCTGCAGCGTTTCGGCGACGACGCCCTGGCCGACCACCGCGGCGTCGGTATGGAGGATGATGGGCAGGATCTTGCGCGCGCCGTCTGCCTGCAACTCCTGCAATGCCCGTACCTGCCCGAGCACCACGGGATCGACGGCCTCAAGGTGCGAGGGATTGGACAGCAAGGTGATCCGCAGCGCCCGGCCGCCGAACGTGAGCGCCGCGTCGGCACCCAGGTGATATGGCACGTCGCCCGCGCGGGGCGCGTCGGCGGGGAAGGGATGGCGGCCCTGCACTTCCGCAAGGAGGCGGGCCAGCGGGCGGCGCAGCAGGTTGGCCATGATGTTCAGCCGGCCGCGGTGCATCGTGCCGATGACGGCGTGCTCGACCCCGGCGGCGGCGGCCTGCTCCAGCACGCGCCGCAGCAGCGGCATCAGCGCCTCCGCCCCTTCAAGGCCGAAACGCTTCTTGGTGGGGAACTTGCGGCCGAGGAACGCCTCGAACTCCTCGGCCTCGATCAGGGCGTGCAGCGTGCCGAGGCGGTCCTCGCGCGGCACCGGCGGCACCGGCGCTTCCACGGCGCGGCAAAGCCAGTCGCGCAGTTCCGGCAAGTCAATGTGCGCCGTTTCGACCGCGAGCGTGCCGCAATAAACGCGCCTCAGTTCCGGCTCGTCCAGGGCGGAGGGCGCGGCCACGGCATCGGCGGCCGGCGCGGCGGTCCCGAGCGGGTCGAGGTTGGCGGACAGGTGCCCGCGGTCCCGCAGCGCCTCCGCCAGCAGCGCCGGGCCAGAGGGCGGGCGCGCCTCGATCTCGTCAAGCATCTCGAACAGGGTGCGCCAGCTTTGGTCGAGCGCGCCGGGGTCGCGGTCATAGGCCGCACGCAGGAAGTCGATGTAAGCGGGGCTGAGCGCCGAAAGAGGTGAGGACGTTGCCAAGGGTGTTCGCCTTCTTTGTTCACCTGCCCTCATCGTAACGGCAGTCCCAAGCCCAAGCCATGCGCCCGGCCTTACAGGAGCCATAATCGGGGTGCGAAGGTGCTATGGTGCCGGGCAGGACGGAGCTGCTGGAAATCCGCTGCTTCATGGAGGCTGCCGCCGCAGGCAGTCTGTCCCGGGCCCGCGGTCCGGCTCGGCATCACCCAGCCTGCCCTCAGCCGGCAAATCCAGAAGCTGGAAGCGGAGCTGCGATCCCAGTTGTTGTACCGGCACGGCCGCGGCGTGTCCCTGACCGGCGCCGGTGAGATCGCCCGGGACCAGCTTCGCCAACCCAGATTTCGAGATGATCGGCCGCGCCTTCGGCTTCTCCGTCAGCCGCATCCGCACCGGGGCCGACCTGGCTTCGCTGCCTGACCGGCTGCTGAGTCCGGAGCCGGAGTTCATCGTCGTGGACACCAGCTTCGCGGCCGTGCTGCCGGCTCCAATGCCGACCTGACAACCATCAAGCCCGCAAAGGGCGTTTCGGGGGAAGTAAAAACAACGCATCAGAGCACCGTGGGACCGAGGCCGCGCCAAACGCACCGGCGCACCATCATCTTTGCCCTGTTGGCCGTGATGACGCTGCTGAGTCGGCTGGGGCGCGTCCTTCGTGATCTCCGGCGCGCTCGGCTTCGTTTGGGTGGCGGCATGGCTGCTGCTGTTCCGCTCGCCCGAACGGGCCGCCAGGATCTGATGCAAAAGGCCGGACGCGAGCGAGGGATAGAAGGCCATGCCGAGCGCCCCGACCCCGCCCTTCTGCATGCTCGTCGCGCTGCGCGCCGCATGATCGAGTTCCGCCAAGGCCCAGCGTGCTCGGTCGAGAAAGCGCCTACCGGCGAAGGTCGGCTGCGCGCCTGAATTGCGGCGCTCGAACAGCGTGACGCCAATTTTCCCTTCCAAAGCGCTTAGCCGGCGGCTTACAGCCGAGGGCTGCAGATTCAGCTGCGCCGCAGCGCCCCGGATGCTGAGATGCTCGGAGACAAGCAGCGCGTACTGAACAGACAACGTATCAAGCATCTACATCGGCAATGTCTGGGACGGCGTACCAGTGTAAGTGTCCGCCCGGCACCGTGGGCGTGGGAAGCTGTACGGCAGGAAGCGACCCCGAGTCGGTCGCTGGAATTGCACGACGCACCATTCCGAAAGCGGTCATTCATTATAGGTGCGGCTGTCCCCATAGGTGATTGCTGCCAGCTACGCGAGCAATCGCGGTTGTCGCCCATGGATGGCGCGAGCTTGCTGGCGGCCCGGAGCGCGCATACGCCCTGGGCGAGCATCCCATCGTGCGCTTAAAGGCGGTGCTGAACGCGCTCTCCGAGTCATAGCCGAGCGACATGGCGATTGCCGATACCGGCTGGTTGTCGTCAGTCAGACGCGTGCCTGCCAGCAGCATGCGCCACCTGGTCAGATACTCGATGGGCGATGTTCCCACCGTCGTCCTGAACGTCCGTGCGAAGCTTGACCTCGACATACCCGCCTTCTCCGCCAGCGCGGGCAAGGTCCAGCGGGTGCCCGGCTCAGCGTGCATGGCGCTGATCGCAGCGGCGAGTTGCGGATCGGCCAGCGCGAAGAGCCAGCCCACATGCCGTCCGGCCAGACCAGAGAGGTAAAGCCGTAGGGCCTGCACCAGCATCATATGCGCGAGATGCTGAGCGACCAACACGCCGCCTGGCTGCGCTTCGACCAACTCCCGCCGCATCTGCTCCAATGCCCAACGCAGGTTCATTTTATCCCTGTCCTCGCGAAGATGCGCGACCGGCGGCATGGCTCCTAACAGCATGTCGGCATGCGCGCCCGTGAAGGCGAAATGACCGCCGAGAATCAGCGTGTCGCCTCCGCCGTTCAGCGTCGCGATGCCGCCGCGCCACTCGACAGGTTGCAGCTCCCCAAATGGAATGGGCTTAAGCGCGAGGTCGTTGGTCAAGCAGAACCGCCTTCCGTTGGGCAGGAGAACGCAGTCGCCCGCCTCCAGCCACACCGGCTCTGCGAGATCGTCCAGGGCCAGCCAACAGGTGCCGGAGAGAAGCGCGTAGCATTTGATCCCGGCATGAGGATCGAACTCGATCGACCAACGATCGCGAAGGTCGAAGCCGCCCGCGACATAAGTGTGCGGCTTCAGCAGCGAAAGCACGTCGGAAAGGGCATCTACCGGCATATGGGACGATCACGAAGGTAATTGGCACTTTGACGCATAGATTGTCTCACGCCGATTGCCTACCTGATGTCTAACACGATGCAAAGCGGAACTGCCGCAACAGGCTACGGCATTCTGCTGCCTAAGACCAAAGAGCGACGCATGGTCATGCTTTTATCACAGGCTGTCACAAGGACGAGATGAACATGCTGGCGAGACGAAATCTGATGAGGATGACGGTCGCAGTTGCCGCCAGCACATTTTTATTGGGGGGAGAAGCAAGCGCCCAGTCTGCCGACATGACGATCGGCCCTAATGCAAGGAGATCAACATTCATGATTAAGATGATTATTACCATCAAACGCCGCGAGGGAATGACTCACGAGGAGTTTGTCCATCACCAGCGCGAGATTCATAGGCCTCTCCTCATGTCGATTCCCGAAGCACAACGCTACATCCGGCGGTTCGTCGTGTCGTACCCGATTCCTGCGCCGAAATACTCTGGTCCGGACTACGACTCGGTCGTCGAGGCGTGGTTCGACAGCATGGAGGATATGAATGCGCTTTATTTCTCGGAGAACTTCCTCAGCAAAGTTAACCCCGATCACGTGAACTTCATGGACCTGTCCTCTTATGGGCGCATTGTCGCTGAAGAGGAGGTTGTCGGGTAGCGGCTGCGTGTGTCTGTTTTAGCCCTGCGGCTTCAGGCGCGAGCGACACCGAGGGTCCGCTTTGCGAGGCTCGCTTCCGGAAAGCGGACCGGAAACTAACCACCACAGTCGGGCATTCACGCCGCCACTGCCCACTCCAACGGCAGCAGTTTGTCGAGCCGGATGACCGGGTGGCCTTGGCCGATGCGGTCGAGCACGTCCACGAGCCAAACATGCAGGGGCCAACTCCAACGTGCCGCCCGGAGGCGGCCCGCTTAGAGTGTCACAGCGTAGGCATAGTGCTCACCCTCATCCTGCACGGCCCGCCTGGCTGCCCGAGCCGGAGCGGCAGATGATCCTGGCCACGCGCAGCCCGGACACCCCGTCCGTCGAGGGCCATCGCCTGTCCCTGGGCCGCGCCTGCAATCCCGCACGATGTGGGGCATCACCTTGACCCAGGGCTGCGCCAACTACACGCAGTAACTGTTCCTGACCTGGCTGCCGAGCTACCTGGTCCAGAGCCGCGGCGCCAAGGTGATCACGTCGGGGATCGACATGGCGGCCTGCTACATCGGCGTTACGTCCTGATCCTGCTGATCGGCGCCGCCTGCGACCGGATGCTGACAGCGGAGGCCGTGGCGGCCGGCAAGCGCCGCTTCGCTGTGGTCATCCTGCCGCTCCTGGCCAGCGTGATGGCCTGCACACCGTATGCGGAGTCCGATTGGCTGCTGCTCACGCTGATCGGCGTGTCCGTCGCCTGCGTGCACAGCGTGCTCACCATGCAATGGTCGCTGACCAACGACCTGCTCCGCAGCAGCGGGAGCATCGGCAAGGCGATTGCCATCATGCAGGTCGGCGGCCAGGTGTTCGGCCTCGCCGCGCCGATCGCCGCCGTCTATATCGTCGCGGCGACCGGCGGGTTCACCGGCGCCTTCCTGCTGGCGGGTGTCCTGCTCGCCCTCGGGGCCGTGATCTCGCTGACCATGACGCGGCGGCCGATTGCGCCGCATGCGGGGAACGAGGCCTTTGCGCGGGCTGAACGGGGCGCTTGAAGGACAGGGCTACGGCCCCGTTCTCTGCTGCTGCCCCGCGCGCTTCGGGTCGAAGAACCCGGCGATCTCCGTTGCCGCGCGGTCGGGGTCTTCCCGGTGCGGGAAGTGCCCGACCCCCTCGAACATCGCCAGGTCCAGGTCGGCAAAGGTTTCGCCCAGGCGGTCCGTCCAAGCGTAGGGGAACAGCGGGTCATGCTCGGCCCAGCGGACGCAGGCGGGCACGGCGATGGGCGGCAGCTTGGGCGCCCGGCCTTCCATCATGGCGATGCGGTCGGCATTGGCCGCCTTGTAATAGGCGAAGCCGCCTTCGAGATTGCCCGGCTGCAGGAAGTTATCAACCCAGTCTTCCAGCATCGCATCGCACCACTCCGTCCGGTGCGACCAGTGGCGCAGGATGTAGCCGATGTAGGCCCGGCAAGCGTCCCGGCTGGCGCCGACCAGGGCGGGGGCAAAGTCCATTTGGTGGAACGACTGATACCAGATCTCGCGCAGCCGGTCCGGCGTGCCCATGCGCGGGCCGATGCCGGGGTAGCTGAAGTCGAAGAAGAACAGCCCGGACAGCCGCTCCGGCGCTTGCCGGGCCAAGGCCAGCATCACCGCGCCGCCCACGTCGTGACCGACCACGGGCACCCGGTCCACCCCCATGGCGTCCAGCAGCGCCAGCAGGTCGGCGGCATGGTCCCCGCTGCCCCAGAGACCCGCCGGCTTGTCGCTGGCGCCAAAGCCGCGCAGGTCGGGGGCGATCAGGGTGAAGCGGTCCTGCAGGCGGTCGATCACCGACTCCCAAGTGCGCCAGTACTCCGGCCAGCCGTGCAGCATCAGCAGGGGCGGGCCGGACCCGGCCACGGCGACGTGGAACGATGCGTCCCTCGCGGTGAGTGTCCTGTGTTCCATCCTGCCCTCCTCCATCCGCGCCGCCGTCAGCCTACCGCCGCACGAAGGCGAGCAGGTCCTGGTTGAGCCGGTCCTTCTCCGTGAAGAACAGGGCGTGCGGGGCGCCCGAGTACTCCAGCAGCTCCGCGCTCGGGATCATCTTGGCCGCGACGCGCCCCGACTTGTCCGGCGGCACCGTCGCGTCGCCGTCGCCGTGGATCACCAAGGTCGGCACCCGGAACGCGCCCATGTCGCGCCGGAAGTCGGTCTCCGAGAAGGCGCGCACGCAGTCCAGCGTCGCCTTGGGCGAGGCGAGCATCGCCATGGTCAGCGACCATTGCAGGATTTCGGCCGTGACGGTGAAGTTCAGCATCCCGGCGCCGAAGAACTGCTTGCCGAACGTCGCCAGGAAATGCGGGCGGTCTTTCCGCAAGCCCTCGACCATCCCGTCGAAGATGCTGCGCGGCACCCCGTCCGGGTTGTCCGGGGCCTGTAGCAAGTAGGGCGTCACGGCCGCGACCAGCACGGCCTTCGCCACCCGCGCCCCGTTGTGCCGGCTCATGTAACGCGCGACCTCCCCGCCGCCCATGGAGAAGCCCACAAGCGTCACGCCCTCCAGCCCCAGCCCGTCCATCACCGCCTTCAGGTCGTCGGCCAAGGTATCGTAGTCGTAGCCGGTCCAGGGCTGGCTGCTGCGCCCGAAGCCGCGGCGGTCGTAGGCGACCACGCGTAGGCCTTGGGAAGCCAGGAAGGTGGACTGGTATTCCCACATGTCGGAATCGAGCGGCCAGCCATGGATCAGGACGACGGGCGGGCCGCTGCCCCAATCGTTGTAGAACAGCGTCGTCTTGTCCGCGGTCTCGATGAACGGCATGGCGGTCTCCTCCATTTGAATGCGCAAACGGGGAGGCCGGGCCGGGGTTCCTGTGCGGACGGAGAGTGCATCCGCCGGCCGAGCCGGGCATTGTCCCGCCGGGGCAGGGGGGAGGCCGCACGATGCCGGGCACGATCGAGACGTTGCTCCGTCAAGGCTTGGAAAGCCTGGACGGCGCGCACCAATAGGGGGCGTCGCAGGCCGTGGCCGACACCACCCCATGGGTCCATCGCGCCACCGCCGAGAAATAGGCTCGGCGGCGGCACGGGACGCCCGGCGGTTACTTGGCCGCTTGCAGCGCCTTTTGCAGTTCCGCCTTGCCCATACGGGATCGCCCGGCGATGCCCTTCCGCGTTGCCTCCTTGTACAATGCCGCACGGATGGGGCCGCTGTCCCGCCGGGCTGGTGCGGCTTGGCCGGACTGCTCCTTGCGCCTGGTTTCCGCAAGGCGGCGCTTGTTGGTTGCCGGGGACTGCCGGTTGGACGCGCCGGCTTCGCTGAGTGCGATGGCGATGGCCTGCTTCGGGCTGCGGACCTTGCCGCCTTTCCCGCGGTCCAGCTCGCCGTGCTTGAACTCATGCATCACGCGCCCGATGGTGTCCTTCTGCGCGTTGCTCTGCTTTGCCATTGCATGGGCCTGTTGGTTGCGTTCGATCCGCGCGCTACGCCGCATTCCCGGCCAGGTTGCATGGCCGGCCGCCAGAATTCGCAGCACGCCGATGATGCCTGCTTGCGACGTCCAGGCGGTTAAGCTTCGCCCGTCCCGTGCTTACGCCGCAAGGCCCGACATCACGCTTGACGCGAGCGCCTCCATCCAGTCGGCGCTCAGCGGACCGAGCGGCACCAGCATCCGGCCGTTTCCGCATCGCGCCCCATTTAGAATGGTTCAAAGCTGCGTTGGGGCCTGAGTGACGCCAGCCTCGGCGCGGGCCGCCGGGGGGCCGTGGCCCGAAACTTGGAAGCACGGCTGCGCAGGCTGCTTCGAGGCCCGGCTTGAGGCCTCCGCTGGCATTTGGGCCAACCTGAAGGAACAACGATGCGACACACCAACCCGCTCACGATCAGCCGCCGTGGAACGTTGCGCACTTGGCCGCACTGCCCGCGGCGGCCATGCTCGGCCTGCCCGGCGCCGGGCAGGCCGCATCGCTCGATGAGATCCGCAAGCGCGGCACCATGACCGTGGCCACCGAGGACAACTACCAGCCGTTCGAGTTCACGAAGAACGGCGAAGCCACAGGCTACGACGTCGAGTTGCTGCGCCTGATGGAGAAAACTCTGCCGTTCAAGGTGCAGCAGGAGATGATCCCCTGGACCGGCGTGTTGCCCGGCGTCACCACCGGGAAGTATGACGCCGCGGTGACGGCGATCCTGGTGACGCAAGAGCGCATGAAGGTGCTCGACTTCGCCAGCCCCGTGGCGGAAACGGTGGACTTTTACCTCAAGCGGGCGAACGACAAGCGGATCGCCTCGGTGAAGGACCTGTCCGGCCTGGCGCTCGGCGTGGAAGCGGGCAGCGCCATGCTGAAGCTGCTGCCGGAGCTCGAGGACATGCTGAAGGCAGCCGGCGGCAAGCTGGGCAAGGTGGTCGAGTACCAGGGCTACCCCGAAGCCTACCAGGACCTCGCCAACAGCCGGCTCGATTACGTGGTCAACACCTATCTCAGCGTCCGCTCGGTCGCGGAGGCCCGGCCCAACCTGTTCGCGGTGGGGGAAGCCGTGTCAAAGCCGACCTTCATCGCCTGGGCGGTGCAGAAGGGCAACGCCGAGCTGCTCGGCCTGTTCAATGATTTCCTGGCGCGCGCGCGTGCGGACGGCTCGATGTATGCGCTCCAGAAAAAGTGGTTTGGCGCCACGTTCGAGGATATGCCGGTCGAGCCGACCGCGCAATCCTGATCCCGCCGCGATCAACTGGGGCGCGATGGATTAGGCCGCCATAGACTGGGGCGCCATAGACTGGGGCAACGCGCGCATGTTGTGGGAGGGGCTGGGCGTCACCGCCGCGGTGTCGCTGCTCTCGCTCACCATCGGGCTGCCGCTCGGGCTGGGGCTGGCGCTCGTCCGCTGGCGGCAGGTGCCGATCCTGGACCCGGCGGTCGCAGCACTCGTGAGCCTGCTGCGCGCGGTCCCCTCCGTGACCCTCGTGCTGCTGGTTTACTTTGCCCTGCCCGGGCTTGGCCTGGCGTTGCCGCGTTTCGCGGCGGCGGTGGTGACGCTCGGCCTCGGCACGATGGCGTTTGGCTGCGAGATCTGGCGCGGGGCGCTGCTCGCCTTTCCCAAGGACCAGATCGACGCGGCCCGGGCCTGCGGCATGACGCGGGGCTTGCGCTTCCGGCGGATCGTGCTGCCGCAGCCCGTCCGCGCCTGCCTGCCGGCGCTGGTGAACGAGGCCACGCTGCTGATCAAGGTCAGCCCGGCCGCCGCGGTGATCGGCTTGGTCGATACCACCCGGGCCGCCGTGCGGATCGGCGCCGAGACGTACGAGCCGATCCCGCCCTTTCTGGCCGCATTGGCGATCTATGCCGCCCTGATCGCCGGGTTCGTGCTGCTGCAGCGTTGGCTGGAGCGGCGGCAGGGGTCCCCGGCATGAACGGCCTGCTGATCGTTTGGCCGCAGCGCGGTGCGCTGTGGGACGGCTTCCTGACCACGCTGGCCGTGGCTGTGGGCGCCACGCTGCTTGCCGTCACGCTCGGGGTGCTGCTGTTCGCGCCGGCGCTGCGCTTCCGCCCGGCCGCCTACGGCGTGCGGGCGCTGACGGACGGGATGCGCTGCGTGCCGTTCCTGCTGTTCCTTTACTTGATCTCCTATGGGCTGCCGGCCTGGGGGATCGTGCTGGACAACCTGGTGGCGGGCGTGCTGGCGCTGACGCTCTACAACGCCGCATACTTTGCCGAGCTGTTGCGCGGCGCCTGGGCGCAGTTGCCGCCCGAGCAGATCGAGGCCGGCGTGTCGTTCGGCTTGCACGGCGTCACGCTGCTGCGCCGGGTGATCCTGCCGCCGCTGGTGTTCGCGGCCATCCCGATGCTGGGCAACCAGGTGATCCAGATCATCAAGGACAGCGCCTTCCTGGTGATCATCACGGTGCGGGAGCTGACCTACGCCGTCAACGAGATCCAATCGACGTTTTACGTTCCACTCGCCTCCTTTGTCTGCGCCGCGCTGCTCTACTGGGTGCTCTGCCTCGGCGTGGAGACGGGCGTGCGCGCGATGCTGCGGCGGGCGGAGCTGGTGCGATAGCATGCACCGTATCGATCTTGTGATTGAATGAAGCGCCGCCGGGAGGGCGGGGTCACGGAGAGGACGGGCGATGCGCCTGGTGACGGGATTGCTGCTGGCCCTCGCGTGCCTGCCATGGGGCTAGGCGGCGCACGTGCCGACGAGTTGGAGATTCCTGGCCTACGGGCGGACGCCAGCGCCTGCGCGCTTGCTATGGCAGCGCTTTCCCGCGGGCGCCACGGCGCGGCAGCCGCCTTCGACGTGGTCGCCATGGACCCGGGCGGCGCGCGCATCGCCATGGCCGCGCACATCACCCTTATGCGGCAGATCCCGGATTGGCGCTTGGTCGTGACCCGCGGCACCGCGAGCTTTGAGACGACATGGCGCGAGGAGCCGGTGGACAGTCACGACATGACCATCCCAGCCGACGGCACGCCGATGCGCCTGGCTTGGCGTCTCGGCTTCGGCCGTTACAAGCTGCAGGTGGTGCAAGCCGGGCGCGGGCTGGCGGCGGCGTCGCGCGTGTTCACCGCCGGGTGGTCCGATTCAGGTGATCCCGACGTTCCCGCCCGCGTCCGCGTCAGCACCGGCCGTGCGCGCTGCAACCCCGGCGAAACCGCGCGGGTCCACTTGGTTCGCAACCTAGACTTGACGGAAAACATTGCCGGGGGCGGACTCGATGTGGACGTGCCCGTGGGCGCGGACTGGTGGCCAGGCGCCTACGTCGCCGTCAACGCCTACCACCCGGTGCGCGACGGCATGACTTCCGAGCGCGCCATCGGGGCCACCTGGGTGCAGGTGGACCCGGCGGCGCGCATCCTCCCGGTAGCCATCGAGGCGCCGCCGGTGCTCCGCCCGCGTAGCCAGGCGACGGTGGCGGTGCGGACATCGCCCGGCGCCTGGCTGACCCTCGCCGCGGTGGACGAGGGCGTGCTGCGGCCGACCGGCTTCACCGCGTCCAACCCCGTCGGGCACTTCCTGGGCAAGCGCGCCCTTGGCGTGGACATCCGCGACGAGTGGGGCCGGCTGCGTGACCTGGTGGATAACCGCTGCAAGGATGCAGACAAGGTCATGCTGATCATGGGCCAGCTCAACATCCACAGCCCGGCCTCGCTTCATGAAGCCTTCCTGCCTGCCGAGGCCAGGCGCGTCATGAACAAGCTGGACATCCACCACACCCCCAAGCACGGCTCGTGGCTGAACGGGGACGGCTTCGCCGTCCTTGCCTCCGGCGGATCGCTGCGCGATGGCCGAGATCAACTGGGCGTGTTCCGTCGCGACCTGCCCGAGCGCGTGGCTAGCAGGGCGACGCTGGAGCGCCATGCCGCCGCGCGGCAGCACCGACGCAACACCGCCGCCACCAAAGCAGACTGGCGCTTCACCACCGCTGATGCCCGCATCAAACTGCGGAAACTCTACCCGTCAGCCTAGCGCTGACGAACCACTAGTGGGCGACTTCGCCAAGAGTGTTCGACCAGCACACGAAGTGCAACGCCTGGGCTTGGTTAAGCGGGCAACGGTCACGTCGGCCGTCAAACAGAAGCTCCAAAATGGCGTCTCGCGCCAAGAGCATGGAGGCGGGACCTATCAGCTTCGCCCCGGCTATGGCCCGCCATTGATCGTCAGCACAGTCCCGTTCGTGTAGGCGGATCGCGGGCTGGCAAGAAAGGCGACGGCAGCGCCGATCTCCTCGGGCTGCGCCGGACGCCCGTACGGCATGCCTTTGCAAAGCTCAAGCCATCGGTCGGCATCCCCCAGATCGGACACGGCGCGGTGGCGCAGCAGCCGCTCCAGCCGCGCTGTGGCAACCGGCCCGGGATTGATCGCCACCGCGCGCACGCCGTCCGCATGGGCGCCGCGGCGCAGCGCGCGGGTGAACGCCATCAGGGCGGCGTTGCCCGCGACACCTGCGATGTAACCGGGATCAAACGTCTCCCCGGCCGCGCCGATCACGTTCACAACCACACCCTGCCGATCCTTCAACACGGGATACAACGCCCGGCACAGGCTGATGAAGCCGAACACCTTGAGATCCCAGGCGGCGCGCAGCGTCGCGTCGTCCACCGCCAGCAGGCCGCCGGGCGGGATGGCGCCCGCGTTGTTCACCAGGATGTCGACCGGCCCCGCGCCGGCGGCGACGCGCTCCACCTCCGCTTGGCGGGACAGGTCGGCGGCCATTGTTTCGACTTGCACCTGTCGGCGGCTCCGCACGGCGGCTGCGGCCTCCTCCAGCGCCGCCGGGTCGCGGGCGACCAGGACCACATCGCAGCCCTCCTCGGCCAAAATCTCGGCGCTGGCCCGCCCGATGCCCTTCGAGCCGCCCGTTACCAAGGCGCGCTTGCCTGTCAGGTGCAGATCCATGGCTCAACCCTCCTCGACGCTTACGCCGCCTTCCTGATCCCGCCGGCGTAGGCGCGGCAGGCGTCGCCGAAGGCGCGGAACAGGGTGACGCTGTTGGTGTCCGAAGCATACTCCCATTCCGGATGCCACTGCACCCCGAAGGCGAACGCGGCGCCCGGCACCCGCACGGCCTCGACCGTGCCGTCGGGCGCCACCGCCTCCGCCGCCAATCTGTCCGCCAGACGGTCGATGGCCTGGCCGTGCACCGAGTTCACCCGGATCTGCTGATGGCCCAGCAGCCGCGCGAGGTCCCCCGACAACGCGACCTCGTGCTTCGGCGCATAGGCCCGGCTGTGCGGACCCGGCCCGCCCCGGTGGTCCAGCCGGCCCGGCAAGAGATACACCCGCTGATGCAGGCTGCCGCCCAGCGCCACGTTCAGCTCCTGGATGCCCCGGCAGATCGCCAGAAGCGGCATGTCCCGGTGCAGCGCCTCGCGGATCAGCGGCAGGGTGGTGGCATCGCGGGCGGGGTCGTGCAGGCCGGGCGTCTCGTCCTCCACTGCGCCGTAGCGGGCAGGCTCCACGTTGCTGGGACTGCCGGACAGCAACAGCCCGTCCAGCCGGTCGAGCACTGCAAGCGCGGCCTCCCCCACGGGCGGGATCAGCACCGGAATTGCGTCGGTGCCGCCCATCAGCGCCGCGCCGTAGCGGGCCGGGGTGGCGTGCTGCGGATGGCCGCGGATAGCCCGCGTGCAGGCGGGGATGCCGATCAGGAGGGTCATGTCGCGATGTCCATGGTTTGCGGGATGGCAGGCTTGGGGCGGAGACGATCGGCCAGCACGGTGCCTACGGCGCCGGTCAGCATCAAGATGGCCACGGGACGCGCGGTGCCATCGCTCAACCCGCCGATCAACATGCCGCTGAGTGCCGCAAGGCAGAAGCCGCCCGTGCCCAGCAGCGCGGAGGCGCTGCCGGCGTGCGCCGCGTGGCGGGACAGCGCGCCGACGGCCGAGTTGGGCATCACGAACCCCATGCTGCCCATCGCCAGCACCACGGGCAGCACGACGCCATACACGCCGCCCACGTCCAGCACCGCACAGGCCAGCAAGGCGGCCGAGGCGGCCAGGTAGGCCAGGGTGCCGACCCGCAGCACCCGCGCCGCGCCGACCCGATGCAGGATGCGCGGGTTGACCTGCGACGACAGGATGAACGCCCCGGCGCTGGCGCCGAACAACATGCCGTATTGCGCCGGGCTGAACGCGAAGCGCTGGATCAGCACGGGGGGCGAGCCGCCGATGTAGGCGAACATGCCGAACATCCCCCAGCCGTTCATCGCGGCGTAGCACAGGAACACCCGGTCCCGCAGCACCCCGGCGTAGCGGCTCGCCAGGTTGCCAAAGCCGAGCTGCATCCGCCGATGCCGCGGCAGCGTGTCCGGCAGCAGGCGCCAGACCAGCACGCAGCAAACGCCGCCATAGGCCGCAGTGAGCCAGAAGATCGCATGCCAGGGCGCGTAATCGAGAATGAGGCCGCCCAGCGTCGGTGCCAGGATCGGGGCGACGCCCATCACCAGCATCAGGCGGGACATCAAATGCGCCGCGGCCAGCCCGTCTGCCAGGTCGCGCACCACGGCCCGGGGAATCACCATGCTGGCCGAGCCGCCGAACGCCGCGATGAAGCGCAACGCTGACAAGGTGAACAGGTCCGGCGCCAGGGCGCAGCCGGCGTTGGCCAGCGTGTAAACCGCCGTGCCCACCATCAGCGGCCCCCGCCGGCCATAGCGGTCGGACAGCGACCCTTGGGTGATCTGCCCGATGGCCAGCCCGGCGAACCAGGCGGCAAGCGTGACCTGCGCCGTGCCGGGCCGCCCGCCCAGCGACGCCTCGATGGCCGGGAACGCCGGCAGGTACATGTCGGTGGACAGTGGCCCGACCGCGGTCAGGAAACCGAGCAGCATAGGCAGCCATGCCGGATATGTCATTGCGGCACCATGCCATTCCACCCCGCCGCGGCGAAGCGCCGATGGCGCATAACCGCCCAGTGCTGGCGCCGCGGTCAGCCCAGAGGCAAGAGCAAATCACCTAGGCGCACCTCGCC
The DNA here is from genome assembly GCA_964247405.1 of uncultured Acetobacteraceae bacterium. GTDB lineage: Bacteria > Pseudomonadota > Alphaproteobacteria > Acetobacterales > Acetobacteraceae > CAHJXG01. The sequence continues at coordinate 3,022 of CAXTUQ010000008.1, read as the reverse complement.
GCCTTCCAGCACCCGGGCCGTGATGCCGCCATGGCCGCGGACCGCGTTGTAGCCGCCCGCGCCCAGCAGACGCTCCATCTTGGAGCAAGGGTGGCACTCTCCGCTGCATTCAAGCAGCGCACCGCCCAGGCGGAAGCGCCGCTCCTTTAAGGCACCCAGGTTGATCCCGCGCACCAGGACGTTCCGCCGCAGCAGTTCGGGCGGGACACTGTCCTGGCCCAGGTAGCTGCCGATGGCCGCCAGGTGCTCGGCCGCGATCACCGTGACCTGGCGGGCGCCCTGCGTGACGCTGTGGTAATGGTCGCCCTCGATGCCTTGGCCCGGCGTCAGTCCGAGGACCTTGGACACCCGCATGGGCGCGAGGCGGGCCGGGCGCACGCCAAGCCACTCGACGACGCCGGGCCGCATCGGCGCGGCCATCAGCCGGGCCAGCGGAGAGACCGGGTTGAGCACGGCTCAGAGCGACGACGTAGATACCGCCTGGCTCGTGGTCGGCCCCGTGCTGGGCGGCCCGACGACCGAAACCTCCGGCGCCTTGCTCCCGGACGTGCCGAAGATGCTGGAGAACGCGACCTCGCCGGCGTCCCGGCCGATGCCGATGCGGATCAGGCCGTCGATGGCAGACTTGCGGGTGGCGTCGAACAAGTACCAGGCGCCGCCGTCCGGCCCTTCCAGCCAGGCCTCGAACACCGCATGGAAGTCGGGCGGCTCAAGACGCCAGGCATAGGCGCTGACATACCGTGCGGGGATGCCCAGCGCCCGGCACAGCGCGATGGCGAGGTGGGCAAAGTCCCGGCACACGCCCTGGCGCTCGATCAGGGTGTCCGCCGCCGAGGTCATCGCGTCCGTCGTGCCGCTGCGGTAATCGACGTGGTCGCAGATCCAGTTGCAGATCATCCCCACCCGCTGATGCCCCGGCGCCATGCCGCCGAAGGTGCGTTGCGCGAACAGCGCCAGGCGGTCGGATTGGCAGTAGCGGCTGGGATTGAGGTGGGTCAGGACGGGGAAGGGCAGGCGGCTGGCCGGCACCTCGCCCACCTCCGCCGGGTCGCACAGCACGGGGTCCAGCGTCACCTCGGCACGGTACTCCACCCGGAGCGGGCCGGGCTGCGCCAGGACGCGCAGGATGCGGTTGCCGCTTTCCGGCAGGGTGAACCGCTCAGGGTCGAGTGCCGGGGTGAGCTGCAGCGTCTCGTTCCGCACCACCTGCCGGTCGAAGCGGGCGATCTCGAAGTTGAACACGAAGGCCGTCGGGCCTTTGACGTCATACTGCAGCGTGCAGCCAACCTGGAATTCGATGGCGAGGCTCCTTATTCATCGTCGTCGCGGGTGGAGCGGGTCAGCACCTCGCGCTTGCCCACATGGTTGGCGGCGGTCACGACGCCCTCCTTCTCCATCTGCTCGATCAGCTTGGCCGCGCGGTTGTAGCCGATGCCGAGGTGCCGCTGGATGAAGCTGGTGCTCGCCTTGCCCTCGCGGGAGACCAGGGCGACCGCCTGATCGAACAACCCCTTCTCGCCGTCCCCGGCGGCGGCGATGCCGGACAAGGCGGAATTCGCGCCGTCGTCGTCGGCATCGGCACCCTCCGTCACCTCGTCATCATAGGTCGGCTCGGCCTGGGCGCGCAGGAAGGCGACGATATCTTCGACTTCCCGGTCGGCGACGAAGGGGCCGTGCACGCGGGCGATGCGTCCGCCGCCCTGCATGTGCAGCAGGTCGCCCTGGCCCAGCAACTGCTCGGCGCCCTGCTCGCCCAGGATGGTGCGGCTGTCGAACTTGCTGATGACCTGGAAGCTGATGCGGGTGGGGAAGTTGGCCTTGATCGTGCCGGTAATCACATCGACCGACGGGCGCTGCGTCGCCATGATGACGTGGATGCCGGCGGCGCGCGCCATCTGCGCCAGGCGCTGCACCGCCGCCTCGACCTCCTTGCCGGCGACCATCATCAGGTCCGCCATCTCGTCGATCACCACGACGATGTAGGGCAAAGGCTTCAGGACCAGCGGCTGTTCTTCATAGGTGGGCCGCCCGGTCTCGCTGTCGAAGCCGGTCTGCACGCGCCGGGTCACGGTCTCGTTGCGGGCCAGCGCCTCGGCGACGCGGTCGTTGTAGCCGCCGACGTTGCGCACGCCGAGTTGGCTCATGGCCCGGTAGCGCCGCTCCATCTCCCGCGTCGTCCATTTCAGCGCCGTGACCGCCTTGGATGGCTCCGTCACCACGGGCGCCAGAAGGTGCGGGATGCCCTCATAAACCGAGAGTTCCAGCATCTTCGGGTCGATCATGATGAGCCGGCACTGGTCGGGCGACAGGCGGAACAGGATCGACAGGATCATGGCGTTGATGCCGACCGACTTGCCGGAGCCGGTGGTGCCCGCGATCAGCAGATGCGGCATGCGCGCCAAGTCGGCGATGACCGGAGTGCCGCCAATGTCCTTGCCCAGCGCCAAGGCAAGGCGGCCGGGATGGCCGCGCCAGTCCTCGCTGCCCAGCAGTTCCGACAGGAACACCGTTTCGCGCTTCTCGTTCGGCACCTCGATGCCGATGACGTTGCGGCCGGGCACGGTGGCGATGCGGACGGCGGTGACGCACAGGGTGCGCGCCACGTCGTCCGCCAGGCCGATCACCCGGGCGCTGCGGATGCCGGGGGCCGGCTCCAGCTCGTACAGCGTGACCACCGGGCCGGGCCGGATCTCGCGGATCGCGCCCTGCACGCCGTAGTCGCCCAGCACGGTTTCCAGCAGGCGGGCGTTGGCCTGCAGCGCGTCCTCGCTCGGCCCTGACCCGGCGCGCACCGGGACCGGGCTGAGCAGCGACAGCGGCGGGAACTGCCAGCCCTCGGCGGGCGGCGGCTCGGTCCGCGGCGGCGGCTTGCGCTTGGCCTCGGCGGCCACCGACTCGGTGATGACCGGGATCGAGATGCCGGTCGGGTCCGGGCGGACGGGCGGGCGGACCGGTTCGGGCGCCGGACTGCGGCCTGTGGCGGGCAAGTCCGGGGCGGGCGCACGCGGGGCGCGCACCGGCG
>CAXTUQ010000007.1:0-29957 GCA_964247405.1 uncultured Acetobacteraceae bacterium | reverse complement strand
GCACCGCCACCGTCAGGCCCAGGCCGACAAATTTCTTTACCGTGTCCGGCGTGGCCGCAACCCGCGTTTCGGCGTCTGCCGTTTCCTTCAGCACCGCAAGGCGCATCCGTTGTTCCTCCCCAAGCAGGCCCAGCATGGCCCGGCGCGCGCCGCCGTCACCGCGACCGCGTGCCGGGCCATGCTGTCCTCCACCCCGGCCAGCCATTCCGGGTCGGCCCCGCCGCCTGCCAGCAGCCGGTTGCGGCTCGCCATCGCCGTCTCGTAGGCTGAAATCTCCCGCGCGTGCCCCGGCTCCAAGGCCCAAACCAGGCGGTCGAGAAAGCGGCGGCGGCCCGACGCGCCCTCCTGGAACAGCCGGTCCATCTGCGGCGTGAGCCAGACCGTCGCCATCGTCGCGGCGACCTCCGCTTGGTTGCGCGGCGCAGCGCCGTTGAGGCGGAACACCCGGCGGTCGGACGGTCCGTCGGGCGGCGTGCCGGTGCCGAGATCCGCCTCCGTGCCGTCGCGCACGACCCGTGCGGCGACGCCCCAGCGGCCCGGCGCGTCCGGCGCCTGACGCGCCAGGTCCGCCATCCGCGCGCCGCGCAGGCCGCGTCCAGGCTGCAGCAGCGACACGGCCTCCAGCAGGTTGGTCTTGCCAGACCCGTTCGGGCCGGTCACCACCGCCATCCGCGCGGCGGGCCGCCACGTCAGGGCCGGGTAGTTGCGGAACTGCGTCAGCGTCAGGCGCGTGAGCCGCAGCAACCGCGGCCTAAACGCGCATGGGCATCAGCACGTACAAAGCGCTGCTGTCAGATGCGTCGCGCACAATGGTGGGCGCCGAGCCGTCGGAGAAGTGGAACTCGACGTGATCGGAGATCTGGTCGGTGATGTCGTTGAGGTAACGGGCCTGGAAGCCGATCTCCAGGGGGCCTGCCGAGTACTGCACCCGGTCGCCGTCCAGCTCCTCGCTCGCCGTGCCTTGCTCAGGGCTGGCGGCGGACAGCGTCAGCAGGTCGCGGTCCAGCGCCATCTTCACCGGGCGCGACCGCTCGCTGCTGATGGCGGCCACGCGGGCCACGGCGTCAGAGAAGTCCTTCTTGCCGACGCGCAGCACCTTGTCATTGTCCTTGGGGATCACCCGCTCGTATTCCGGGAAGGTGCCGTCGATCAGCTTGCTGGTCAGCGTGATCGGCCCGGCCTTGAACTGGATGCGCGTGTCGGACAAGCCGACCTCGACCTCCCCGCTTTCCTCGTCCAGCAGCTTGCGCAGCTCGCCCACCGTCTTGCGCGGGATGATGACACCCGGCATCCCAGTGGCGCCGGACGGGATCGGCTCCTCGACGCGCGCCAGGCGGTGCCCGTCGGTCGCGACGGCGCGCAGCACCGGGCCGCCGTCCCCCTCGGCGGCATGAAGGTAGATGCCGTTCAGGTAGTAGCGCGTTTCTTCCGTGCTGATGGCGAATCGGGTGCGGTCGATCAGGCCGCGCAAGGCGAGGCCGGAAAGCTGGAACCGGTGCGGCAACTGCCCGGCCGTCATGCTGGGGAAGTCGTCGGTCGGCAGCGTCACCAGGCTGGTGCCGTAGCGCCCGGCCCGCAAGGTGAGCTGCGCGCCGCCCTCCGCCACCTCGAACTCCAGCTCTGCCGCTTCGGGCAGCTTGCGCACGATCTCATACAGGGTCGCAGCCGGGGCGGTGATGGTCCCCTCGCGCGACACGCTGGCCGAAACCTCCTCGACGATGGCGATCTCCATGTCGGTCGCGGTGAAGCTGAGCGTGCCGCCCTTGGCAACGATCAGGGCGTTCGCCAGGATAGGGATGGTGTTGCGCTTCTCAGCGACGCTCTGGATATGGGCCAGCGCCTTGAGCAGCGTGGCGCGTTCGGCCTTGAACTTCATGCGACCATTCCTGTTGCCCGCCGAATCCGGCACCCACGGCAGGCGAGTGTAGCCGATCACGGTCCGCGCGCAAATGGGGAAGGTTAGCTTTCCAGCATCCTCCGCAGCAGCTCCACCCGCTCGCCGAAGTCGGAGTCCTGCTCGATCAACTCGGCGATGCGGCTGACCGCGTGCATGACGGTGGTGTGGTCGCGGTTGCCGAACTTGCGGCCGATCTCCGGCAGCGACCGGCTGGTGAGCTGCTTGGCCAGGTACATCGCCACCTGCCGGGGCCGCGCCACCGCACGTGCCCGGCGCGCGCTGCTCATGTCGGTCAGGCGGATGTTCCAGTGCTCGGCCACGCGCTTCTGGATCTCCTCGATGGTGACCCGGCGGTCATGCGCCTTGAGGATGTCGTGCAGCACCTCCTGGGTGCTTTCCAGCGTGATCGGCCGGCCGAACAGGTTAGCGTGGGCAATCAGCCGGTTCAGGCTGCCTTCCAGCTCTCGCACGTTGCTGGTGATCTTGTGGGCCAAGAACTCCAGCACCTTGGGCGGCACCTGCGCCTGCGCACGCAGCGCCTTGGCTTCCAGGATGGAGATGCGCAGCTCAAAGGTCGTCGCGTGGAGGTCGGCGACCATGCCGCAGCCGAGCCGGGTGCGCAGCCGGTCCTCCAGCCCCGACAGGTCCGACGGCGACTTGTCGGCCGACACCACGATTTGCTTGCCGGCATCAACCAGCGCGTTGAAGGTGTGGAAGAACTCTTCCTGCGTGTTGTCCTTGCCGATCAGGAATTGCAGGTCATCGACCATCAGCACATCGACACTGCGGAGCTGCTCCTTGAACTCCATGGTGGATTGGTTTCGGATGGCCGCGATGAAGCGGTACATGAACTTCTCGGCCGACATGTAGGCGACCTGGATCGGCGTGGTCTCGCGGCGGGACAGCTCGATCCCGATGGCGTGCATCAGGTGCGTCTTGCCGAGGCCGACGCCGCCATACAGGAACAACGGATTGAACCCCGGGCTGGACGGCCGTTCCGCCACCCGCCGCGCGCAGGCATAGGCGAACTCGTTGGGTTTGCCGACCACGAAGCTGTCGAACTCGAACCGCGTGTCGAGAAGGGCGGCCATTTCGGGCCGTGCCGGGTCGGAGCGAGGGTCATCCACCCGGTCAGAGGCGAGCAAGTCGGGGGCCAGCAGGTCGGGCGCGTCCGCGAACGCGTCGCCCGGCAGGGCCGAGCCGTCGCGCTCCGCACCGGAGGACCCGGCCAGGACGCCGGACCCGCCCACGCGGATGTCCACCCGGCGGATGCGCTTGTTTTCCGAATGCCACAGCGCGTTCAGCTTGTCGGCATAATGGCCACGCACCCAGTCCCGCAGGAATCGGCTGGGCAGGTGAACCGTCACCTCGTCGCCATCGACGTTGCCCAGGGTCATCTGGCGCAGCCAGGTGCGGTACTCGACGTCACCCACGTCCTGCTGCAAGCGGCTGCGGACGCGCGCCCATTGCGCGTTGAGCTGTTCCGCCGTGTCGAGCGGCGACGCACGTTCGATGGCCGAGCGGGCCGGAGCCGGGTTGAGCGGAAAACCATCCAGGGCGCCCGACTTGAGTTCCGTATCGCCCGGGTTGGATTCCATTGATACCTGCCTGGGTTCAACGGCGCAGGGCCGCCACAAAGATGAGAACGCGCCGACCGCCGCAACAGGTGCCAAGAGCGGGCACTGCTGGAGCAAGTGAGCAGTCGCGTTACGGCAACCGCACTTTACCCCTAAATCAGAGTGTTACTGAACGCAATACAAATTCTAATGGAAGAAAATAAGTGAAGTAAAAACGAAGAAAGCGGACACAATAAGATGTCCGCTTTCCCAGAGAAAGACACATTAAGCGACAGTGCGGACCAACCCGCCCGCCGAATTCAGGCCGGAGCGAGCGCCTTCACCCGAGCGGCAAGACGCGAGATCTTGCGCGACACGGTGTTCAAGTGAATGACGCCCTTGCCGGCAGCGCGCTGCATTTCCGGCTGCGCCAGTCGCAGGGCCTCGGCGGCGGCGGCCTTGTCGCCAGCCGCGCAAGCCAGTTCAACCTTCTTCACGAAAGTTCGCATACGGCTCTTGCGCGCCTGGTTGCGCTCGGTGCGCTTGGCAGTCTGACGGATGCGCTTGCGCGCCGATGCGGTGTTGGCCATGTAAAATCTTCTCAAGCAATGCAACGCGGGGCGCGCCAAGCGCGCCGGAAGCGCACGGTTCTATGGAGGCGGAGCGGCCAAGTCAAGCATGACCGTTCCGTGATGCCGGAGGCGTGCCGCGCCTGCATCACTCCCGGCATCATCCCCGGGCGGCGAAGATCGGCTTGCGCTTTTCGGCGAACGCCGCCATGCCTTCCCGCTGGTCCGGCGTGCCGAACAGCGACAGGAACAGCGCGCGCTCCGCCCGCACCCCCTCGGTCAGCGTCGTCTCGAACGCCGCGTTGACCGCGCGTTTGGCCATCGCCACTGCCACCGGCGACAGCCCGGCGATCTTCTCGGCAGTCTTGAGCGCCTCGGCCACCAGGTCCGCGGCCGGGACCACGCGGCTCACCAGGCTGCACCGCTCCGCCTCCGCCGCGTCCATCATGCGGGCGGTGAGGCACATCTCCATCGCCTTGGACTTGCCGACCGCCCGGGTCAGCCGCTGCGTGCCGCCGGCGCCGGGGATCACCCCGAGGTTGATCTCCGGCTGGCCGAACCGTGCGCCGTCGCCGGCCAGGATGATGTCGCACATCATCGCCAGCTCGCAGCCGCCGCCCAGCGCGAAGCCGTTCACCGCGGCGATCACCGGCTTCTGCACCCGCAGCACCGTTTCCCACCGCGCGCCGATGAAGTCGTGCAGGAACACGTCGGGGTAGTCGCGGTCCTTCATCTCCTTGATGTCGGCCCCGGCGGCGAACGCCTTGTCCGACCCGGTCAGCACGATCGCGCCAACCGCCGGGTCCGCGTCGAAGGCCAGGAGCTGGCGGCCCAGCTCGTCCATCAACTGGTCGCATAGGGCGTTCAGCGCCTGCGGCCGGTTCAGGCGGATCAGCCCGACGCGGCCATGCGTCTCAACCAGGATCATCTCAGGCATGGGGACCTCCTCGGGGCTTACGGTGCGGCTCAGGCTTGCAGCCGCGGACAATAAAAGGTGCTACGCCCGGACTGCACGATGCGGGAAACGCCGGGGCAGGGGGGGCCGGGACAGTCCTGGCATCGCTCGCCTTCCCGTCCATACACCCGCCAGGCGTGCTGGAAGTAGCCCAACTCGCCGTCCGGCTGCACGTAGTCCCGGAGAGAGGACCCGCCGGCGGCGATGGCTTCCAGCAGCGTCGCCTTGATCTCGGACGCGAGCCGGGCCGCCTGCGCGCCGGTCACGTCGGCTGCGAGGCGGCCCGGCGCGATTCCGGCGCGGAACATCGCCTCGCACACGTAGATGTTGCCGAGGCCCGCCACCACCCGCTGATCCAGCAGCGCCGCCTTGACCGGGGTGCGCCGCCCGGCCAATGCGCGAAACAGCATCGCGCCGTCGAACGCGTCATCCAGCGGCTCCGGCCCCAGCGCCGCCAGCAGGCGATGTGCGTCCTCCGCCGCGGTCGGCACCAGGTCGATGGAGCCGAAGCGCCGGGGATCGACGAAGCCGACCAGCCAGCCGTCGTCCGTTTCCAACTCGACATGCTCGTGCAGCGCCGCCGCATTGGAGCCGCGGCTCCGGATCAACATGCGCCCGGACATGCCGAGGTGCAGCAGCACGCTGGTGCCGTCCTCGCCGTCCCGCGGGGCCAGCCGCATCAGCATGTATTTCGCCCGGCGCCGGAACCCCAGCACCTTTGCCCCGGTCAGACGCTCCGCCAAATCCGCCGGCAGCGGCCAGCGCAGGTCCGGCCGCCGCACCTCCGCCCGGCGGATCACCCGTCCTTCCAGCCGCGCCCGCAGGCCGCGCATCACGGTTTCGACTTCAGGGAGTTCCGGCATCGCTGCCGGGCAACCTATATGCTGCCTGCATGAGCAGCAATCCCGAGACCGACTTCGGCTTCCGCACCGTGCCGGCCGCCGAGAAGAAACCGATGGTCCGCGCGGTGTTCGACAGCGTGGCGCCGCGCTACGACCTGATGAACGACCTGATGTCGCTCGGCGTGCATCGGTTGTGGAAGCGCGAGTTCATCGCCGGGCTGGCGCCGCGGGCGGACCGCAGCCTGCTGGACCTCGCGGGCGGCACCGGCGACATCGCCTTCGGCTGGCGGGCGCGGGGCGGCGGGCCGGCGTGGCTCACCGACATCAACCCGTCCATGCTGGCGGAGGCGCGCAAACGCCCGGGCGCTGACGAGGTGACGTTCCTAGTCGTGGATGCGGAGGCGATCCCGTTGCCGGACCGTTCGGCGGACCGGGTCAGCATCGCCTTCGGCCTGCGCAACTGCACGGACAAGCCGGCGGTGCTGGCGGAAGCGCGCCGGGTGCTCAAGCCCGGCGGGCAGTTCCATTGCCTGGAGTTCTCCCGCGTCCAGGTCGCCGCCCTCGCGCCGGCCTACGACGCCTGGTCGTTCGGGGTGCTGCCTCGGCTGGGCCGCGCCGTCGCGGGCGATGCCGACAGCTACCAATACCTCGCGGAAAGCATCCGCACCTTCCCGGATCAGGAAACGTTGGCGGCCATGATGCGGGCGGCGGGGCTTTCGCGCGTGCGGCACCGCAACCTGACCGGCGGGATCGCCGCGATCCACACGGGTTGGCGGCTTTGAACCGGGTCCTGCTCCCCAGGGTCCTGCTGATCGTCAGCGGCGGCATCGCGGCCTACAAGTCGCTGGAGCTGGTGCGCCTGCTGCGCCGGGACGGCATTGCCGTCACCGCCGTGCTGACGGAGGGGGGCGCGCAGTTCGTGACGCCGCTCAGCCTGCAGGCGCTGACCGAGGAAAAAGTCTATTCCAGCCTGTGGTCGCTGACGGACGAGAGCGAGATGGGCCACATCCAGCTTTCCCGCGCTGCCGACCTGCTGGTGGTCGCGCCCGCCAGCGCCAACATGCTGGCCAAGATGGCGGCAGGCCAGGCGGACGACCTCGCCAGCACCGTGCTGCTGGCCACCGACAAGCCGGTGCTGGCCGCCCCCGCCATGAACGTCCGCATGTGGACCCATCCGGCGACGCAGGCCAACGTGAAAACCCTGCGCGCCCGCGGCGTGCAGGTGGTGGGGCCGGAGGAAGGCGCGATGGCCTGCAACGAACACGGCTTCGGCCGCCTGGCGGAGCCGCCCGCCATCCTCGCCGCGATACAGGCCTTGCTGCGCCCATCCGTTCGTCCGCTGGCCGGGCGGCACGCCTTGGTCACGAGCGGGCCGACGCACGAGCCGATCGACCCGGTGCGCTACCTCGCCAACCGAAGCAGCGGGCGGCAGGGTCACGCCATCGCCGCCGCCCTGGCCACGCTGGGCGCGCGCGTGACCCTGGTGAGCGGTCCCGTCGCGCTGGCCGATCCGCCCGGCGTTTCGGTGCGCCGGGTTGAGACGGCCGAGCAGATGCTGGCCGTCTGCACCGCGGCGCTGCCGGCGGACGTTGCAGTTTGCGCCGCGGCCGTCGCCGATTGGCGCGTGGCGGAGGCATCCCATGCCAAGCTGAAGAAGGCGCCGGGCGTGCCCCCGCCCGCCCTGGCGCTGGTGCCCAACCCGGACATCCTGGCGACCCTGGCCGCCGCCGGCCCGGCGCGTCCCCGCTTGGTGGTCGGCTTCGCCGCCGAAACCGACGACATGCTGGACCACGCCCAAGCCAAGCGTGCCCGCAAAGGCTGCGACTGGATCGTCGCCAACGATGTGCGCCCGGAAACCGGGATCATGGGCGGCGAGCTGAACGAGGTGCACCTCCTCACCGCCGAGGGCGTCGAGGCCTGGCCCCGGCTGCCTAAATCCGACGTCGCCACCCGCCTCGCGCAGCGCATCGCTGAAGCGCTGGACATCGCGGAGGCGCTGGCATGACCGCGCCCGTCGTGCGGTTCCGCCGGCTGGCGGGCAACGCCGACCTGCCGGTCCCCGCCTACGCCACCGCCGGGGCGGCCGGGTTCGACCTACGCGCCGCGGTGCCGGGCGACGCGCCGCTCCTGCTGCGGCCCGGCGAGCGCCTGCTGGTGCCGACCGGCTTCGCCTGCGCCGTGCCGCACGGCTACGAGATGCAGGTCCGTCCGCGGTCAGGCCTCGCGGTGAAGCACGGCGTCACCGTCACGAACACCCCCGGCACGGTGGACAGCGACTACCGCGGACCGCTCATGGTCTGCCTGATCAACCTCGGCGCCGAGCCGTTCGCCATCAGCCGCGGCGACCGCATTGCCCAGGCCGTGGTCGCCCCGGCGCCGCAGCTCACGCTGATCGAGGTCGAGGACCTGGACGCTACGGCGCGGGGGGAGGGCGGTTTCGGCTCGACCGGGATCAAGTAACTCAGGTGTCGAAGCTGCCGGGCGATCGCTGGCCGATCATCGACAGCAGCTCCCGCCGGGTGGAGGGATCGTTGCGGAACGCGCCCAACATCCGGCTGGTGACCATGCTGACGCCGGGCTTGTGCACGCCGCGGGTGGTCATGCACTGGTGCCCGGCCTCGATCACCACGCCAACGCCGAGTGGCTGAAGCACCTGCTCGATCGTGTTGGCGATCTGCACCGTCAGCTTTTCCTGGATCTGCAGCCGCTTGGCATAGGCGTCCACGACGCGGGCCAGCTTGCTGATGCCCACCACCCGGCGGTTCGGCAGGTAGGCCACGTGGCAGCGGCCGATGATGGGCACCATGTGGTGCTCGCAATAGCTTTCCAGCCGAATGTCGCGCAGCAGCACGATCTCGTCATAGCCCTCGACCTCCTCGAAGGTGCGTTCCAAGAGGGCCACGGGATCGACGGCGTAGCCGCTGAACAGCTCCTTGTAGGACTTCACCACCCGCTTCGGCGTGTCGCGCAGGCCTTCGCGCGCCGGGTCGTCGCCGGCCCAGCGCAGCAGGGTGCGAACCGCGGCCTCGGCCTCCTCCACGGTCGGGCGGTCCTCGCTGACGGAGGGCGTGGAGGCGGCAGCCGGGCTGATGCTGTTCAAAGTGCAGGCGCTTTCAAAAGGACGCCCCGGCCAGGACTGGGCGGGGCGGTTCGTTTCAACAAAGGTGGTGCCGCGTTCCGGACACGGCAAGCGGCCCGGCCGTGAAGCGTGTCACGAACGCAACGCTCCCAGTCAGTGAACGCTTCGCGCCTCGCTGGGGCTGTCCAGGCTGAACGTCGGGACCTCGGCGTCGAACGCCTCGCCGGTTGCGGAGACCACCATATGATACACGCCCGACATGAAGCCCGACGCGGTGCCGAGCGGCGTGCCGGAAGTGTACTCGAACGCCTCGCCGGGCGCCAGTTTCGGCGTCTCGCCCACCACCCCGGGACCCTCGACCACCGCCGTGCGGCCGCGGGCGTCGGTGATGCGCCAAGTGCGGGCCAGGAGCTGCACGGCCTCCGCCCCTCCATTCTCGATCCGCACCTGGTAGGCCCAGACCCAGGTGCCGGCCTCGGGGTCGGAGTGCTCCGGCAGGAAAGCCGCCTGCACGCTGACGACGACGCCCCGGGTGGTCGCGCTGTAACGCGGCGCCATGCCCGGGCCTATTCCGCCGCCGCGCGGACATCCCCGGCGCGCAGCTTATCAAGCGCCTGCGCCAGGTCGTCCGTGAGGTCGGCGGCGTCCTCCAGCCCGACCGACAGCCGGACCACGCCGTCGGTGATGCCGAGCCGGGCGCGCTCCTCGGCGCCGATCCGCATGTGCGTGGTGGTGGCCGGGTGCGTCACCAGCGACTTCGCATCGCCGAGGTTGTTGGACACCGCGATCAGCCGGAACGCGTTCATCGCCCGGAACGCCGCGGGCTTGCCGCCGGCCAGCTCGAACGCGACCAGCGTGCCGCCGGCGCTCATCTGCGACATGGCCAGGGCGTGCTGCGGATGGTCGGGCCGCCCGGGGAACCAGACGCGCGACACCGCCGGGTGCCGGGCCAGCATGTCGGCGACGGCCGCGGCGGAGGCGCAGGCGGCGTGCACCCGCAGATGCAGCGTTTCCAGCCCCTTCAGCAGCAGCCAGGCGTTGAACGGCGACAGGCTCGGCCCAGTGTTGCGGAGGAACGGCTGCAGCGTGTCCTCGACCCACGCCTTGCGGCCCAGCACGGCGCCGCCCAGCACCCGGCCCTGGCCGTCAATGTGCTTGGTACAGGAATACACCACCACGTCGGCGCCCAACTCGAACGGCTTCTGCAGGAGCGGCGTCGCGAACACGTTGTCCACCACGACGACCGCCCCGGCCGAATGCGCCAGGCTGCACACGGCGCGCAGGTCCACGATGTCGAGCATCGGGTTGGACGGGCTTTCCACCAGCACCAGCGCGGCCGGGCGGGACAGCGCCGTGCGCCAGGCGTCCATGTCGGCGCCGTCCACGAACTCCGAGGTGATGCCGTAGCGCGGCAGCAGCGTCGAGACGATCCAGTGGCACGACCCGAACAGCGCCCGCGACGCCACGACGCGGTCGCCGGCCTTCAGGTGGGACAGCATCGCGCCGTGCACCGCCGCCATGCCGGTCGCGGTGGCGCGGCAGGCCTCGGCGCCTTCGATCAGCGCCAGCCGCTCCTCCAGCATGGCGACGGTGGGGTTGCCGAAGCGGCTGTACTGGTAATGGCTGGCGCCTCCGGTGAAGGTGGCCTCCGCCTGCTCGGCGCTGTCGTACACAAAGCCGGAGGTGAGGAACAACGCTTCCGACGTTTCGCCGTATGGGGTGCGGGTGGTGCCGCCGTGAACCAGTTGCGTCGCGGGGCGGTAGTTGGGCATGGACACGGTGCTCCAAGGAAGACCGTAGATGCCGACGGCGCCAACCGATGCTGGGATGCCGAGGGCCTCTTTAGCGCGCTTGTTTCACCTCGCCGCAATCCGGCCGGACAAATCACGAGGGGCGCCCGCGTGGCACCGGGGACAGATTAGGTGGCGGGGCGTTGCATGGTCAACGGCGAATTCGTATAACGGTTTCCGCCGCGGGTGTAGTTCAATGGTAGAACGGCAGCTTCCCAAGCTGCATACGAGGGTTCGATTCCCTTCACCCGCTCCAAGGCATCCGTTGATCGGCGTTATACGCCGTAGTCCGCGAGGTCCGGCGTCATCGCCTCGATCACGAAGTCAACGAAGGCCGCCGGGGCGTCCAGGAAGAACTCCTTGTCCGAGTAGCTGCCCACGGTGGCTTCCATCCCATGCGCCCGCGCCCAGGCTGCCAGGTCTTCCAATGCGGCCCGGGGTGCTTCGCTCAGGAATGACACCTGCGAACGAAGCTTGTCCGCATCGCGGCCGCCGGTTTCGCTGCGGCTGAACTGCAGGTCCACGTTGCTGCCGGGCTGGCGCAGCCAGATGGCCCGGTCGGTGCGGCGGAGTTCGACGAAACCGAGCTTCGCCTTCAGCATCTCGACAACGGCCTCGAAATGCCGGGAAGCGAGGCGGTTGGCGACGTGGTTCAGTTGCATCGTGCTGCGCTCCGGTCCTTCCTTCGAATACAATTATAACGAGATTTTTATTGTCACGACGGATCGCTTGGCTATTGTGGCCTGAATAACCATAAGCACACGGAGGCGGCGTCCATGACGTGTAGCAAATCGATCCGCGCGCTGACGGCGCTCGTCCTATGTTCGACTCTCGCGCCGGGGCTGCACGCCCAGACCGTCGGGCCGGATTACCCGGTCCCGCCGTCCATTGAATATGGCGGGCTTTACTTCGACGTGGAACTCGCCGGCATTTTCCCCGATAGCAAGACCTTCCCGGACCTGGTGCCGTCCGGCACGCCGTCCGATGTCACGGCCGCCTACGACGCCGCTAAGGGGACGCCGGGCTTTGACCTCGCGACGTTCGTCAACGGGAACTTCTCCGGCCCGACGCCGGCCGGGCCGACCGTCAACCCGGCGGCAAGCGGCCAAACCCTGCTTGACTACGTGTCCAGCCTTTGGCCCGTCCTGCAGCAGTCCACGACCTCCGTGCCGGCCTACTCGACCCTGCTGCCGCTGCCCTATTCCTACGTCGTCCCCGGCGGCCGGTTCCGGGAGGTTTACTACTGGGATTCGTACTTCACCATGCTCGGGCTGGAGGTGGACGGCCGGAACGACATCGCGACCGACATGCTCAAGAATTTCGCCTATGAGATCGACAAGTACGGCCACATCCCGAACGGCAACCGCAGCTATTACCTCAGCCGCTCGCAGCCGCCGTTCTTCTCCCTGATGATCGACCTGATTGCGCAGCACAACGGCACCGGCACCTACACCACCTACCTGCCAGAGCTGCAGGCGGAGTACGACTACTGGATGCAGGGCGAGAACGACGTCCTGCCGGGCCACGCGGCGCGCAACGTGGTGCGGCTGCTCGACGGGACCGTGCTGAACCGCTACTGGGACGAGCGCGCCGCCCCACGCGACGAGTCCTACGCGGAGGACGTGAGGACCGCGCTGCTGTCGCCCCGCCGCCCGGCCGACGTGGTCTGGCGGAACCTGCGCGCGGGGGCTGAGTCGGGCTGGGACTTCAGCTCGCGCTGGCTCACCGACGGCAAGACCTTGGGCACGATCCGCACGCTCGCCCTGCTGCCGCCCGATCTCAACAGCCTGCTCGCGCACCTGGAAACGACGCTCTCGGAAGCATACCTGCTGAAAGGCGACGCGGAGCACGCGGCCGCCTACGCGCGGCGGGCGCAGGTCCGGACCGACGCGATCCGCCGCCTGATGTGGGAGCCGCGGGACGGCGTGTTCACCGACTATCTCTGGCGCGAGGGCACCACCACGCGCAGCGTCACCGCGGCGGCGCTGTATCCGCTGTTCCTGGGCCTGGCATCCCCTGACGAGGCGCGGTCGGTCGCGGGCGTGGTTGACAGCACGCTGCTGCAACCCGGCGGCCTGGCGACGACGACTGTCGCCAGCGGCCAGCAATGGGATGCCCCGAACGGCTGGGCGCCGCTGCAATGGATCGCGGTGACGGGCCTGCGGAACTACGGCCAGGCTGCGCTCGCGCAGGAGATCGCGGCGCGGTGGGTGGCGAAGACCATCGCCGGCTACCAACAGGAAGCCAAGCTGGTCGAGAAGTATGACGTCATGACCACGGGGGGCGACGCGGGCGGCGGCGGGGAGTACGCGACCCAGATCGGTTTCGGCTGGACCAACGGCGTGCTGCTGGCGCTAGGATCGCTGTACCCGGATCTGAAGGACGCTGCTGCGGCCGCGACGCCCGATCCGCAGGTGGCATTGGCCGCGCAGCAGTAGAAGCGCCGTCAGGTCGGCGGCGGGCCGGGCCGCGTCGGGTCCGCCCGCCCGCCCCGGCGACCGCCGCAGGACCTGTCGCCTATTCGGCGGCCTGCGCAGGCTTCAGTTCGGTCTTGATCCAGCCGGCCTCGCGCTTGTCGAAATGCTCGTAGGCCTCGATGGCGTCCGTCAGCGGCTGCACCTTCGTCAGCACCGTCACGGGGTCGATCACGCCGATCCGCACCATCTCCACCAGCTTCGGGATGTAGGCCCGGTGGTTGCAGTTGCCGGCGTTGATCGACAGGTTCTTGTTCATCGCCTTGCCGATCGGGAAGCTCTCGGCGGCCGGGGGATAGACGCCGATGATGCCGAGCGTGCCGGCCTTGGCGATGCACTCCACCGCCCATTGCAGGACCTGGCTCGGCGCGTCGCCGGGAGTGAACGTGCCGTCGTCGTGCGGGTGCTGCTCGGGGGCGACCTGCTGCACCTCCTGCGCGAACTTCTGCTCCTTGGCCTTCGCCTGCTCGAAGGCCGGGCCATGATGGGCGTGCATGGCGTCCACGCCCACCGCGTCGATCACCCGGTCCACGCCGATGCCGCCGGTCAGCTTCTTGATCGTCTCCACCGGGTCCTCCGCATCGAAGTTCACGGTGAAGGCGCCTTGCCGCCGGGCCATGGCGAGCCGGTCGTCATGCTTGTCGATGGCGATCACCCGCCCGGCGCCTTGCAGGATGGCGCTCGCGACCGCGAACTGGCCCACGGGGCCGCAGCCGAACACCGCGACCGTGTCGCCCTCCTTGACCTCCGCCAGGATCGCGCCGTACCAGCCGGTCGGGAAGATGTCGGAGATCAGGATGGCCTGGTCGTCGCTGACCTGGTCCGGCAGTTTCACCATCGTGGTCGCGGCGTGCGGGATGCGGGCGCGCTCCGCCTGAAGGCCGTTCACCGGGCCGGTGTCGGCCGGGCCGCCGAAGAAGCTGGTGCCGGCGCTGGGGCCGTTCGGGTTCGCGTTGTCGCATTGCGCGAAATACCCGGCGCGGCAATAGGAGCAGGTGCCGCAGGCAATCGTCGAGCAGATCACCACCCGGTCGCCCACGTCGAAGTTGCGCACGTCGGCGCCCAGCGCCTCCACCACGCCCACGCCCTCATGGCCCAGGATCGTGCCCGGCTTCATGCCGGAGAAGGTGCCGCGGACGAAATGCAGGTCCGTGCCGCAGATCGCCGAGGCGGTCAGGCGCACCACCGCATCGGTCGGCTGCTCCACCTTGGGGTCGGGAACCTCATCGAGGCGGATGTCGCCGATGCCGTGCCAAACAACTGCTTTCATGGAAGCCTCCGGATCGTGAGCGCCGGCGCCGGGGCGCTCGGACGGGTCAGGCGGGCAAAACCCGCCGCGGGGCGCCCGGTTGCATCCGTGCTCCGTCGCCGGCCGTCAAAGCTGCACTCCCCGGGTCAGCGCCCCGTCCACCACCAGGTTCGCGCCGCTCACGAAGCTTGCGGCTGGGCTTGCGAGGAACACGGCGGCGCGCGCCATCTCCTCCGGCTTGCCCATGCGGCCCATCGGGTTGAGCGCCAGCGCCTCCGCGAAGAACGCCGGGTTGTCCCGCTCGATGCGCGCCCACACGCCGCCGTCGAAGTAGGTGTTGCCCGGCGACACCGTGTTGGCCCGGATGCCCTTGCCCGCAAGCTGGAACGCAAGGCCCTGGGCGTAGTGCACCAGGGCGGCCTTCATCGCCCCGTAGGCGCCGGCGGCGAAATCGACCTCGCGCCCGGACACGCTGGAGATGAAGGTGATCGACGCCGCGTCGGACGCTTCCAGACAGGGCAGGGCGGCGTCCACAAGCCGCACCGCGCCCATCAGGTCCGTTTGGAACCCGGCGTTCCAGGACGCCTCGTCCTGGCCGATGGCAAGCGCGCTCACGTTCGCCACAACGGCGTCGAGGCCGCCCAGCGCCCCGGCCGCCGCCTGCACGAAGCCGCGCAGCGCCGGGGCGTCAGCGACATCGAGGGCCTGGCCGAACGCCTCAACCCCCCGGCCGCGCAGCGCCGCGACGGCGCCCTCCACCTCGGCCGGGTTGCGCGCGCAAAGGGCGACGCTGGCGCCTTCCTGCGCGAAGCACTCCGCGATGGCCCGGCCAATGCCCTTCGTGCCGCCGGTCACGAGCGCGCGGCGCCCTTTCAGCCCGAGATCCATCCGCCCTCTCCATGCGACGATGCCTGGGTAGATCCATGCGCCCGGCCGGCACTTTGGGTCAACCGGCCGTGAACGGATAGCCGTCTGCTCCGCGCAACCCTTGGGCGCGGTGCCGTTAAGGGACGATGGGAACAACACCACTCGTCGTCGTGGTCGGCGCCTCGGTGGGCGGGGTGGAAGCCATCGGCTTCCTGGCGGCCGCGCTGCTGCCTGATTTCGCCGCGGCCGTGCTGGTCGTGCTGCACATCGGGGCGCACAAAAGCGTGCTGCCGCGGCTGCTGAGCCAGAGGGGGCCGTTGCCGGCATGCCATCCCGGGGATGGCGACCTGATCCGTCCCGGCCACATCTACGTGGCCCCTCCGGACCACCACCTCCTGGTCGAGCCTGGACGCCTGCGCCTGGCCCGAGGGCCGCGCGAGAACTGGGCACGTCCCGCCGTCGATCCGTTGTTCCGCAGCGCAGCCCGGGCCTATGGCCCCGACGTGGTCGGCATCGTCCTGACGGGCGGATTGAACGACGGCACGGCCGGGCTGTTCGAAATCAAGCAGCGCGGAGGCCTCGCGGTCGTTCAGGACCCAGACGATGCGGTCAGTCCGGGGATGCCGCAAAGCGCCTTGAAGCATGTCGCGGTTGACCATTGCCTGCCGCTCATGGCCATCCCGGCTTTGCTCGCAGAACTGGTTGCCGGAAGAAGACTCGGTGCCATTACCCAGGCAGGAGAAGGAGTGACGAGATGACGGCCGGATACAAGCATGACCAGCCCGTCGCGCTGACCTGCCCGGATTGCGGCGGCGCGTTGCGCCGGGCCGAACTCGGGACCTTGACCCAGTTCCGCTGCCACATCGGCCATGTCTACACGGCCGAGGTGATGGCGGCGGCGCAGTTCGCGGCGCTGGAATGGACCTTGGCCGCGGCGCTTCGCTCGCTGAGCGAACGTGGCGAACTCTGCGGCCAGATGGCGGACAAGGCTTGGAGCGCTGGCGACGCCGGCGCCGCGGCGCGATGGGAGACAGCGGTGCGGGAAGCCCGGGAGCGGAGCAGCGTGCTGCGGCAGCTGCTGGAGAAGGAGTGGACGCACCCCAGCGAAAGCGAGGCTATGGCAGCGTCAGGGAAGTAAGGCCTCGGCCTGCCTGCTGCCATTGCGTGCCGCGCACAGCGACTGCACCTGTGCCCTGAGGTCCCCGGCGGTGAAGGGCTTGACCAGGCGGGGTTGGTTCTGCAGGGCTTCCGGCAGCGCCCAGTCACCGTAGCCGCTGGCCAGCGCGAACGGCACGCCGCGGGCCTGGAGGCGCTGGACCACCGGGAAAACCTTGCCGCCGCGGATGGTGACGTCCAGGATGGCCGCGTCCAGATCCTCCTCGCTCGCCAGCCGCAGCGCGGCGTCCAGCTTGCCGACCGGCCCCACCACGGTGCAGCCGATGTCCTGCAGCACCTCCTCGATGAGCACGGCAATCGTCAAATCGTCCTCAACCACCAAGATGCGGCAGTTCTCAACGTTCATGGCCAGATCCGTGCAGGCTGTCATGCTGTCTCCTCGGCGTCATCCGCGGGTTGCAGGTGCCCGACGTCCTCGGTCAGCGGGAAGGAGACGGCGCAGCGGAGGCCGCCCGCCAGGAACTCCCGGCTGACCTTGGCATCGAGTTCGTAGGCCAAGGCACGTTCGATCAGCGTCGTTCCGAAGCCGCGCCGCGTGGGCGGCGAAACCACCGGGCCGCCGGTTTCCGTCCAGGCCAGCGTCAGGAGGCTGGCGCCCGCTTCGGTTGCAACCTCCCATTTCACAGTCAATCGGCCGGATGATACGGACAACGCGCCATACTTCGCCGCGTTGCTTGCAAGCTCGTGAATCGCCATCGCCAAGGCCAGGCTGGCCTTCGGGGTCAGCGCGATGTCCCGGCCCGCGATGACGAGGCCGCCTTCGCCCCGGCCATAGGGCGCCAGCTCCGTCCGCAAGATGGTGCGGAGCGACACCTCGCCATGCCCGGACTGCGTCAGCAGGCTGTGCGCCTTGGCGATGGCCTGGACCCGGCTCCCGACCTCGCGGGCGAAATCTTCCGGCGTTTCGGTGTTCTTCAGCGTCTGCGTGATCACGGCGGAGATGATCGCCAGGATGTTCTTCACCCGATGGTCAAGCTCGCCGAGCAGCAGGAGCGCCTTGCGCTCGGCTGCCCGGCGCTCGCTGATGTTCCGCGCCACCAGCGACGCCCCGGCGATCCGCCCGTCCTCCTCCTTGACCGGGGACACCGTGACGGAGGCCTCGATCGTCCGGCCGTCCCGGGCGGCGCCCGCGTACTCGAACATCGCAAGCTGCTCGCCGTTCTGCAGCCTCGCCAGCATGTCCGGCCAGTCCCAAAGCAAGGGCTGCAACAGCAAGGCCGGCATGGACTGGCTGATGGCCTTGAACGCCGGCAGGCCGAACAAGCGTTCGGCGCCGTTGTTCCAGCTTGCGACGGCCCCGTGCAGGTCCAAGCCGATGATGGCGTCCTGCGAGGACTCGACGATGGCCGCCAGCCTGGAGCGCGCATGCTCGTGCCGCTTGCGCTCGGAGATGTCCACGAAGGTCAGCACGGCGCCGTCGATGACGTTGTTCAGGTCGCGGTAGGGGCGCACCTGCATCAGGTAGCTCAGGCCGTCGGCCACCATGACCTCGCGCTCGCGCGGCGCCAGCGTCCGCAGCACCTCCTGCACGTCCTGCTCCAGCCCGTCCCGGGTCAGCCGGGTCACGATGTCGCTGAGCGGCCGGCCCTCGTCCCCTTCGCGCATGCTGAAGATCTCCAGCAGCCGCGGCGTGAAGCGCCGGATGCGCAGGTCGCGGTCCAGGAACAAGGTCGCGACCGGGGTGCTGTCGAGCAGGTTGGCCAGGTCGCTGTTGGAACGCACCAGGCTGTCGTTGCGGTTGTTCAGCTCGGCGTTGATGGTCTGCAATTCCTCGTTGAGCGATTGCAGCTCCTCCTTGGAGGTTTCCAGCTCCTCGTTCGCCGATTGCAGCTCCTCGTTGACCGACAGGTACTCCTCGTTGGAGGATTGCAGCTCCTCCTGGGCCGCTTCCAGCTCCTCCGTCACGGTGCGGAGCCGCTCCTTCATGGTGCGCAGCTCCCGGCCCATGGCCCGGGCGTCCGCGTCGGCCCCTTCGTGCAAGCCCGGCGCCGCGGCGTCCGTCGGCGCCGGGGCGGGCGGCCCAGCCTCCTGGAACACGATGACGAACAAGCCCTCCTCGGCGCCGGACAGCGGCTCGACGATCAGGTTGAGGGGTTCGGGCCGGTCGCCCACCTCGACGCCGAGGCGCTCGTGGATGACCCGCTGCCCCGTCGCCGCCGCTTCCCGCAGCGCCGCACGCGCGGCGGTCCGCAGGTCGGCGTGCAGCAGGGCGAACAGGTGCAGGCTGGCCACCCCGGGCGCCGGCTCCAAGTACTTCGCGGTCTGCCCGGAGAACCGGACGATCTCGTGCTGCCGGTCTACCACCAGGAAGGCGGGCGCATACCGGGCGATGGCGCGGGCCGCCCGCTGGTCGATGTCGTCCGTGGCCGGAGGGACGGGCCGCCGGACCGCCGCGGCGCCGCCCGGCGTGCGCGGCATCGAGCCGGCCGGGAAGCTCGCCGCGGCGTTCCGCCGGACATAGCGCCGGTGCCGCTGGTCGAGGGGCGCGAAGAGCGGGGCCTGCGAGGCGACGCTTTCCGACGGCCCGAGGAACAGGTGCCCGCCGGACCGCAGGGCATAATGGAAGGTGGCGATCACCCGCTGCTGCAGCGGCGGCTCGAAGTAGATCAGCAGGTTGCGGCAGCACACCAGGTCGATGCGGGAGAACGGCGGGTCCTTCACCATGTCATGCGTCGAGAACAGGCACATCTCGCGGAGATCCTTGGACACGCGGAAGCTGCCGTCCTCGCGCACGAAATACCGTTCCAGCCGCTCCGCCGACATGTCCCCGCTGATGGACCCGAGGTAAAGCCCGGTCCGCGCCGCCGCCACCGCCCGGTCGTCCACGTCGGTCGCGAACACCTGCACCGCCCGGCGGCTGCCGGACCGCGCCTGCGCTTCCCGGAGCAGGATCGCGACCGAGTACGCTTCCTCGCCCGTGGCGCAGCCCGCGACCCACACCCGGATCGGATCGGCGCCGTCCATCGCCAGCAGCCCGGGGATGACCTTCGCTTCCAGCGCTGCGAAGGCGTCCGGGTCGCGGAAGAACCGGGTCACGCTGATCAGCAACTCGCGGAACAGCATCTCCGCCTCCTGCGGGTCCGTCCGCAGCCGCTCGACGTACTCGGGAACCTCGTCGGTCTGCAGCACGTGCATCCGCCGCTGGATGCGGCGCATCAGCGTGCCCGTCTTGTAGTTGCTGAAGTCCCGGCCAAGCTGGCCGTGCAGCACTGCGCAGATCGTCCCAAGCTGGCCCGGCAAGTCCTCGCGCAGGCCGTCCGGCCCCTTGTGGGAATCGCAGATCGCCCGGTGGTGCCGGTAGTCCACCAGCGCCTGGGGCATGTCCTCCACCGACATCACGTGGTCCACGAACCCGCCGGACGCGGCGCTCTGCGGCATCCCGCGCTTGGCATGGTGGTCGAACTCGGCCTGGCTCAGCGTCAGGCCGCCGTGCTCCTTGACGGCGGCGATGCCCAACGCCCCGTCGCTGCCGAACCCCGACAGGATGATGCCGATCGCGTTCTCCCCCTGGTCCTCCGCCAGCGACGCCAGGAAGGTGTTGACGGAGTTGCGGCGGGCCGGGGGCGGCGCCGGACGGGCGAGGCGGATGACGCCGTTCCTGATGGTCAGGATGGCGTTGGGCGGGATGACGTGAACCGTGTTCGGGCCGGCCGCCACGCCGTCCGCGGCGGCGTGCACCGGCATCTTGGTGTGGTTGGCAATGATCGAGGGCAGGATGCTCTCGAAGTCGGGGTCGAGATGCTGGATGATGACGAAGGCCATGCCGGTGTCGGCCGGCATCTTCGAGAAGAACGTCTTGAAGGCGTCCATGCTGCCGGCGGAGGCGCCAATGCCGACGATCAGCCGGGTGCGCTCCGGCACGGGCGTGGGAGGCCCGGTCCCGCCGCCCGTGGCCGCGGGATCAATCGGTCCGGGGCCGTCATGGCCCGCGGCGCCCTCGTCGCCGGTTGGGCTGATGTCAACGGCCATTGCGCATGACAAGTTTCCGCCCTGCTCCCTTGCCATGCAGGCTGGTTCCGAACGGCTTCCCTGAAAACCGAACCATGGCCGGGGCTGTTGAAAAAATCCGGCGGCTTGCGTGTGACCGTGCAAACTGAGCGAATGCATCCGGGGGCCGCCAGATGACCTGTCAGGATAGTGGTCGCGCAGTTGCGCCTTGTCCACCGCCTTGTTCACGAAAGTTGCGTGCCCGTGCTGACCGGCTGACGCTTGTTGAGGAACGAGGGCGGCTGGCCACGCCGGCTGCTACGGCCGGGAGGCCGGCGCTCCGGGCGTCACCGCGAAGCCGGCGAGCCGGGCATAGCCTTGGGTGATCTCCGCCAACTCCGCCTCGGTCGCGACCGAGGCGATCTCCGCAAACCCCTGCGGCGCGCGGCCGGCCACGAGGTCGATTACCCGTTCCGGCCCGCCGATGCGGTTGGAGCGGACGATCCCCGTCGTGGCCGGCAGGCGCTCCGCCTTATACGCCCGCAGCGCCGCCGGGGCGGGCTGCTCGGCTAGGCGGTCCGCCAGGCAGCGCGCGTCCAGGATGGCCTGCGACGCGCCGTTGGACCCCACGGGATACATCGGATGCGCCGCGTCGCCGAGCAGCGTCACCCGGCCGCGGGTCCACCAGGGCACCGGGGTCGCGGTCGCACATGGGATACTCGAAGATGTCCGCCGTCGCCGCGACCATGGCCGCCACATCGACGAAGGGCAGCGCCAGGCGCCCGGCCAGATGGCGGAACGCCTCGGGCCGCCCGGGGTGCGACCAGTGCTCGCGCCCCGGCGGCGGCGTGCCCGCTTCCGCGACGCGCGCATAGACCACCCAGTTGGTCAGCCGCCGGTCCGGCGCCGTCCCCGGCGCAATCGGGTAAAGCACCAGCTTGGCCACCGCGTCGCCTGCCACGACCATCGCGTCGTCGCCGTCGAAAGCCGGCCAGTCCACCGCGCCGCGCCACATCTGGATGCCGTCCGCCCCCACGAGCGCGGCGCCTTCCACCTCCCGCGCCGTGCCGTCCGGGGCGACGAACCGGGCGGCCACGTGCTTGCCGTCCTCCTTGAACCCGGCCAGCCGCCAGCCGGCCTGCACCGCCCCGGCGCCGAGCCGCTCGGCCGTGGCATCCCAAAGCAGGCGGTGCAGGCCCCCGCGGTGGGCGGAGAACTGCGGCACGTCGTGGCCCACGCCGAGGCCGCGCGGCTCCGTCCAGATCGGCTGCCCCAGGTGGTTCATGTAGGTCAGGCACCGGGTGCGGACCGCAACCGCATCAAGCCGCGGCAGCAGGCCGAGCCGGGCCAGCTCGCGGATCGAGTGCGGCAGGACGTTGATGCCGACGCCGAGCGGCCGGATGTCCGTCGCCGCTTCCAGCACCTGGCAGGCGATGCCGCGGGCGTGCAGCATCAGCGCCAAGGCGAGGCCGCCGATGCCGCCGCCCGCGATCAGCACCGGGCCGCCGTTCAAGGCTGCCCGGTCCTCCCCATCGCAAGGGGATCGAAGGCGTAGTCTTCCGGCTTCAGGAAATGCACCTCGCGCTGCGCCGCTTCCCGCACCACCTGCTCGGGATCGCCGAGGTTGTGCAGCGCGTCGAACAGCTCGCGCAGGCGCCGGCCCGGCGCCACCCAGAACATCGCCCGCGTCGGCACGGCGCTGAGGTTGTAGTAGCCGTGCGGGATGCCGGCCGGCAGGCGCACCAGGTCGCCGGCGTGCGCCTTGTGGTGCTGGCCGTCGAGGTAAAGGTCGAACTCGTTCTCCAGCACGCAGATGAACTCGTCCTGCGTCGGGTGCACGTGCGGCGGCACGAACGTGCCGGGCGGGTCGTATGTCTCGAAGGCGAAGGCGTTCGCGCCCTCCGCCTTGAGGTAGTAGGTGTGGCCGAGGATGTTCCACACGACCTCGTCCATGCCGCGCCCGGCGGCGGTGACGCCGGGGTCAAGCCCGACCTGAACCTGGTTGGCGCTTGCTGCCTTCATCGCGCGATCCCTCCGGAGGCCAGGTCATGGCCCGGCGCCGTTTCCAGCAGCTTGGCATAAGCCTTCGGGCTGACGGGCGCCAGGTGCGCCGCAAGCGGGTTGGCGGGTTTCGTCCGGGCGCCCATGTCCGCCATCAGTTCGTCGAAATGGGCGTGGTGGAACGGCGCGATGCACAGTCCGCCATAGGTCTGGGCCACCCGGCGGTCCTGCCGCCGCCATTCGAGCGCGCGGGCGATCCCGGCCCGCATGGCGGCGTCCGTCGGCTGCCGCCGGAGGCCGCCCTCGAAGAAGCGCGCCAGCCAATGCGCGCCAAGCTCCGCCGACAAGGCGCTGGCGAAGCTGGAGTTGAAGCCCACGAAGCCGAGGCCGGGCAGGTCGGGGTTCACCATCAGGCGGTGCAGGCGGTACTGGCCGTCCGGCTCGATCAGCTTGTCCCGCGTGTCCGGGTCGAGGAACGGCAGGTCCTGCAGCCAGCCAGTCGCCAGCACGACGACATCGGCGGTGACCCGCGCGCCGTCAACCAGGATGCCGCCTGGCGCGTATCCGGTGGCGTTGCCCTTCACCGCACGGATGCGCCCGTCGCGGACGGCCTTGTAGAAGCCGGGCGTCTCGATGCTGGTGGCGCAGTGGATGCTGTCCTCGATCCGGCCGTCCGGGCGCAGGCCGGCCTGCTTCAGCCCGAACTGCAGGCCGAGCAGCGCCTCAAGCGCCCGCCAGTTCGCCCAGATTGCCGGGGCCAAGAGCCTCCGCGCGAGGCGGCCGGCGCGGCTCGGCTCCCACGGCATGAACATCGCCTCCGAAGCGCGACAGTACAAGATGCGCTTGAAATTGACCACGCCGCCGAAGAAGTAGGGGATCTTCCAGCTTGCCCGGCGGTAGATCAGCGAAACCGTGCGCGCGCCCTCGGCCAAGGCGCCCATCGCGATGTCGGTCGCCGATTTGGAGAACCCGACCACGGCCACGTCGCGGCCCCGGGCCAGCGCGCCGTCCCCGTGCTCGGACGAATGCCGCACCACGCCGCCGGCGGCCACGAAAGCGTCCTCTCCCGGCAGATGCAGGGTCCGCGGCCGGCTGAACTGCCCGGTTGCGACGGCCACGAGGTCGAAGTGCTCGCTCCTCACCGCCGCGTCGGCGCCGCGCAGCGTGGCCAGCCAGCCAGGCGCGCCGGGCCGGCGCGACAGGGACAGGACCTCGGTCTGGAACCGGATGCCGGGACGCAGGCCGAAATGCTGTGCGTAGGCGCCGAGGTAGGCGTGCATCTGCGCCCCGCTCGGCCATTCCGGGTACTCGGCCGGCATCGGGAAGTCGCTGAAGCAATACAGGTCGCGCGGCGTCTGCGTTTGCACGCCGGGGTAGGACCGTGCGGGGTCCCAGACCCCGCCCAGGTCGCCGCCCTTCTCCACCACCGTCACGTCGTAGCCCCGGCCCCGCAGCACCTTGGCGGCGACAAGGCCGCTGATCCCCGCGCCGATCACGCAAACCCGGTAGCCTCCGCCACCGGAACCCCGTGTCAAGCCAACATCAGGCATCGCCGACTCCATGCTGAAACGAGCGCCGCCGGGCCAGGGACCGTGTGAGAGTCCGAAGTGGCCGGTGGCATGGAACGCTTTCCGACGATGGACCTGGTGACGGCTTCCCATCGGGTAAGAGGACGATCACGGCATTGCCACCCGCGCCACGGCCGCCAGCCGCGGCGATCAAGCATCAGGAACGCAGCCGGTGGGTCCTGCGCCGGCGCCGCGCTTGATGTCCACCTCCGTCCGCCACAACGCCGTCCGATGTAACTTTCGCCACAGACGCCCGTATCTCACTTCGGGCATTATATTTATGCAACGAACTGCTGGAGGCCCCATGAAGCTCCCGATTCCCTGCGTGGCGGCACTTGGCTTTGTGTCTATGGACGCGACGCGAGCCCCGCCGGGCCATGCGCCTCGCATCGGGCAAGCGGCGACGGGCCGGGCCTCCATCCGGCCGCTTCGCCCTGCCGGTGCCAGCCGCCCGGCCCGTTGCTTGAGCACGGAAGGCTGAGACGATGCACGCCAACCCCGATGCCGCCCGCCTGTCCGCCACGGTCGCGCGCCTCCGTGAGGACGTGCAGCGCGCTGCCGAGCGGATCGTCGCCGACGCCCATGGCGCCCGGCAACTCGGCGCCAAAGCCGAGACGTTTCACCGCCGTGCCTCTGAACTGGAGCGCCAGGCCCACCATGCCGAGGAGCTGTCGCGCGGCTGGGTCGTGGCAGCGACACGCGCCGCCGCCGCCGAGAAGCGGCTGATGGCGGAGGCGCTCGACATCATCGAAAGCCGGTCGAGCATGTGATGCGTTCTGCCGCCCCTGTTTCATGCATGGGACGCAATGGGGCGAGACGTTCATATGCCTGTCATGGCACCATGCCAATGAAGGAAGACCTCATGCCGCTCTACTTTTTTGACTCTGGCGATGGCGAATGTTTCCTGCGCAGCGATGCAGGCGTCGAGCTGCCCGGGCTGCAAGAAGCTCGTGACGAAGCGGTCCGCCTGTTGCCCAGCATCGCCCATGACATGGGCCCCGGCTATGACGGGCAGGACATCGTGTCGATGGTCAGGGACGAACGGAACCAGGTCATCTTCAAGGCGACCCTGTCGCTCAGGGCGGAATGGCTGGCTCCATGTCCTGAGGAGAAGCAGAAGGTTCGGGAGCGTTCATGCGGGCATGCCTATACTTCCCCGGCAGCGGCACGATCCGGCGGGTAGGTTTCCGAGCCTGCCATCCCTGCCGCAACGCTGAGAAAACAGGCCATTTACCCATATCAGCCTAAGAAACGGTTTTCACGATTCCTGGGCGAGCCTGGGTGCAACCACGAAGATGCAGGCTGCCTGCAACAAGGCCTGGACGATGAGGCCGAGGCGGTTGCAGCGCAAGGCGAGACGCTTGTTCTCGGGCAGTCAGGCGTTGGTGCGCTCCACCGGCCAGCGTTTCTGGCCGAGGCCCGAGCCGTGCGGCTGGCGGCGCTTGCCGATGTGCGGTTCGGCCCCGACGCTGCGGCCCAAGGCGCGGTCGCTTTCGGCATCGCAGCCCTTGTCGGCGAACAGTGAAGGCCCGCGACGCAAGACATAGGTCACGTGCCTTTGTCCATGCCATCAGCATCCGGACGCCTGTTCGGTGCAGAAGCCTGGCGCGAAAGTCAGCCTTATCCGCAGATGAAGGCACAGTGCTTGCGGAAAGCAGACCCGACCATGCCAGACGCCCCCTTCCCGCCCACGGCGGACCCAACCTACGCCGTCATGCAGAGCCGCAAGCTGCGCCTGCTGATCCCGTTGATCGTCGCCTTCGCCTTCCTGATGGAGCAGTTGGACGCCACCATCGTCACCACCGCCATCCCCGACATGGCGCGCAGCCTGCGGGTCACGCCGCTGCAGATGAACCTGACCATCACCGCCTACATCCTCAGCCTGGCGGTGTTCATGCCGCTCAGCGGCTGGATCGCCGACCGCTTCGGCGCGCGCCGGGTGTTCGCGGCGGCGCTGGTCATCTTCACCGCCGCCTCGGCGCTGTGCGGCCTGTCCGACAGCCTGCGCGTGCTGGTGGCGACGCGGGTGCTGCAAGGGTTCGGCGGCGCCATGATGACGCCGGTCGGGCGCCTTGTGCTGCTGCGCGCCTTCCCGCGCAGCGAACTGGTCACGGCGATGACCTACATGACGGTCCCCGCCGTCATCGGCCCGGCGCTCGGCCCGATCCTGGGCGGCCTGCTCACCACCTACGCGAGCTGGCGATGGGTGTTCTACGTCAACATCCCCATCGGCGCGGTCGGCGTCCTGCTGGCGCTGCGCTTCGTGGAGGACACGCGGGCCGACCGCCAGGCGCGCTTCGACGTGCCCGGCTTCCTGCTGTGCGGCGCGGGCCTCGGCCTGCTGCAGTTCGCGTTCGAGAACGTCGGCCACCCGCTGCTGCCGCCCTGGGCGGTGTCCGTGCTGCTGGCGGCGGGCGTGCTGCTGCTGGCGGCCTACGTGCCCTATGCCCGGAACCGGCCGGATGCGGCGCTCGACCTCAGCCTGTTCGCCATCCGCACTTTCCGCGTCAGCACGCTGGCCGGGGGCTTGAGCCGGATCGGGGTCAACGCCGTGCCGTTCATGCTGCCGCTGCTGTTCCAGATCGGCTTCGGCCTCAGCCCCGTGCAGTCGGGATCGCTCACCTTCGTGTCCAGCCTGGGCACGCTGGTGGTGCGCCCCGTCTCGGCCTGGCTGATGCGCCGCTTCGGCTACCGCGGCCTGCTGTCGGTCAACGGCGTGTTCTGCGCCGTCGTCGTCGCGAGCTTCGCCCTGGTGCAGCCGACGACGCCGCATTGGCTGGTGTTCCTCATGGTCCTGCTGTTCGGCGTCGCGCGCAGCACGCAATTCATGACCACGAACACCCTGACCTACGCCGACACCCCGGCCGTCAAGCTCAGCCGCAGCACGAGCCTGGGCGGGGTGATCCAGCAACTGACGACCTCGTTCGGCGTGTCCATCGCGGCGGCGCTGCTCGGGCTGATCGCCGGGCCGGGCCGGCTGCCCGACGTGGCGGACTTCCACGATGCGTTCCTGATCGTGGCGCTGATTACGCTCGTGTCCGCGCCGGGCTTCCTGCGGCTGCGGCCGGAGGACGGGGCGCAGGTGAGCGGCTACCGGCCCCGCACGGCGTCCCCTTAAGCGCCGCCCGGCCTCGGCAATGATCGGGGCGACGGCCGCCGCGGTCGTCAGCAACTGCCGGTCCGTGAAGCGCGGCGCGGTCAGCGTGACGCCCACCGGCATCCCGTTCGGCCCGGCAAGGCCCGGCAGGTTGACGCAGGGCACGTGCAGCAGCGTCCACATCCGGTTGAACACGGCGTCGCCGGGATGGCCGCCGGGCGGCGCCTCCCCGGGCGCACTGGGCGCCAGCACGGCGTCGTGCTCCGCGGCCAAGCGGTCGAACGCGGCCCGGCACGCGGCGGCGTGGTCGTAGGCGTCCAGCAACTGCCGATGCGTGAAGCCGTCGCGGTTCTCGACCCGGGAATGGAAATCGTCGTGCAGCGCGTGCGGATGGGCGCGGGCGAGGTTGAGGAAGGCCGTCCGGCCCTCCGCGTGCATGACCACCTTCTGCATCGCCCCCAGCGGGTCGAAGCTCGCGGGCAATTCCAACTCGCTGACGACCGCGCCCGCCCGGCGGAGCGCCGCCGCAGCCGTCTCCATGGCTTCGGGTGTGCCCGGCGTGGCGCTCGCCCAGTCGGGCGTGCGGCAAACCGCGATGCGGGCGCCCCTCGGCGTCACGGGCCGGGGCGGCAGGTCGTCATGCACGTCGAACACGTCGCAAAGCAGGCCCAGGTCATCGAGCGAGCGGGCGTAGCAGCCGAGCGTGTCCAGCGTGGCCGAGTAAAGCTTCAACCCTTCCCGGCTCACCGCCCCCCAGGTCGGCTTGAGCGCGAACACGCCGCAGAAGGAGGCCGGGCGGATCGTCGAGCCGCCGGTCTGGGTGCCGAGCGACAACGGCGCCTGGAAGTCCGCCACCGCCGCCGCCGAGCCGCTGGAGGAGCCGCCCGCCGTGCGCGACAGGTCATGCGGGTTGCGCGTCGCGGCGAAGCGCCCGGCGGCGGCGAACTCGGTCGTGTCGGTCTTGCCGAGGATCAGCGCGCCCGCCGCCCGCAGGGTCGAGACCGGCGCCGCGTCCGTGCCGGGCCGGTGGCCCTGGAAGATCGGCGAGTTGTGCTGCGTCGGCATGTCGGTCGTGTCGATCATGTCCTTCACGCCCACCGGGATGCCGTGCAGCGGGCTGCGCCGGGGCTGCTTGTCCAGCTCCCGTGCCCGGCGGATCACGGCGTCCGGATCGACAAAGGCCCAGGCGCGCACGTCGGCGTCGCGCTCCTCGATGCGGCGCAGGCAGGCGCGGGCCAGCGCCTCCGCCGTGAGCGCCCCGGCGCGGATCTGCGCCGCCGCCTCGCTCGCCGTCAGCCGGTCGGGGGTCGCTTGGGCCATGGCGCTTCCCCTCAGGCGTTGCGGCGCGGCAGGCGGGCGATATGGGCGAGGCAGGCGTCGAGCGTCACCACATCGGCGTAGCGACGGCCCACGTCGCGCAGGTTCGAAAGGTGCGGCCCGTCCTCCACGTCGCCCACGCAGTCCTCCGGCACGATCACGCGGAAACCGTAGCTGAAGGCGTCGATCACGCTGGCGCGCACGCAGCCGGAGGTGGTGCAGCCGGTGACGATGACGGTATCGACACCCTGCCGCACGAAGATCGGCGCGGCTGCAGTGTGGAAGAAGATGGACGGCGCCGCCTTGCACAGCACCACGTCATAGGCCGGATCGTGGATGCGGGGATCGAGTTGGACCGGCTCGCTGCCGTGCCGCAGCGTCTCGGTGACGGGCGGCACCTTCCAATGCGGCGCGTCCTCGGCGCCATGGTAGGCGGTGTAGCAGCTCACCACCGGCAACCGGGCGGCGCGGGCCGCGTGCAGCAGCGTCGCGGTGTTCACGACCGCGCGCTCGGTCAGCGCGGCGCCGCCGAGGGGAAAGCGCGGATCGGTGAAGCCGAGCTGGAAATCGACAACCGCAATGCCGACGCGCTCCCCGAAGCCCACCGGCGTGCCGCCATAGCCGCGCTGGCCGTATTCGTCCATTCCGATCCCCTGGGTTCAATGCGGCACAGTCGTAGCAACCGGTGTGCCACCTGGCCGCGCGCTCAGCAATCCAGCATCTGGTCGCGCTCCCACTGCGTCAAATGCCGCATGTAGCCGTCCTACTCCTGCCGCTTCAGCTTGGCGTAGGACGCCGCGAACGCCTTTCCCAGCGCAGCGCGCAGCGGCGCGCACGCCTCGAACGCGCGGACGGCGTCCAGCAGGTTCAGCGGCAAGCGCCGCGCGTCCTCCACTTCACGCCCGGCCATGTGCATGTCGAGGTCGAGCGGCTGTCCCGGGTTCCGCGCATGCTCGACCAGCTTGCCCGCCATGGAGGGGTTCGCCGCCATCCAGCCGACCGCCGGCTTGCAGCAGATCGGGTCACGCAGGCCCGCATGCAGCGCCGCCTCCAGGCTGTCGCCGTCGCGCATGCGCCAGGACAGGTCAGCGGCGGCGGCCTCGGTGTCGTTCTCAGTCTCGAAGCGGAAACCCTCGCGCACGAGCGTGCGGCGGAGCGCGTTGTGGTTCGACAGGCTGCCGTTATGCACCAGGCACTGGTCGGAACCGGTCTTGTAGAGGTGGGCGCCCTCCGTCTCGGCGCGCTGGCCGCTCTGGCCGCCTTGCGGGACGTGCTGCCGCTCATCGCGGAGCTGTCCCGCGGCCCGGTGCCGGACATCGACCGGCCCGTGCAGGTGGGGTCGCACTACCAGTTCTTCGGAACCAACCGCGCGCTGGCGTTCGACCGCGCCGCCGTGTTGGGCATGAGGCTCGACATGCCCGCCGGCGCCGCGGTGCGGTTCGAGCCGGGCCAGGCGCTGGAAGTGGCGCTGGTGGCCTTTGGCGGCTCCGGCGCCGTCACCGGGCTGAACGCGCTGATGGACGGCGGAACCGACGCCGCGGCCCGCCCGGCCGCCCTGGCGCGTGCCCGCGCGGCCGGGTTCCGGGGCGCTTA
>CAXTUQ010000006.1:0-30026 GCA_964247405.1 uncultured Acetobacteraceae bacterium | reverse complement strand
CCATTCGAGGGTGGCGAGCTTCACCACCGCGAAGCTCCGCCATGGCCCGCGCCGGAGCTCAACCATCAAGGCCGCGTCGCTCTGGGCCCATACCGGCAGCCTGCCGGGGTCGGCACGCCGCGCGGCATGGGCGCGATAGGTCGACGGGGCGATCCCGCGCAAACCAGCCGCAAACGCCGCGCGTTGCGGCGACATCCCGCTCGCCCTGCCGCACCCAGCGCCTGAGCGTTTCACGCGAACAGCCGATCTTGGCAGCAATGGCGCCAACTGACGCCCACTGCGTCCCCCCCTCGCGTTCCCGATCCTGCACCATCCGCACCGCGCGCTCGCGCAACCCGGGCGAAAACCGCTTCGCTGCCTTCTGCGTCATCGCTCCGTCCTCCTCACAGGTTGGAGCCTCCGGCAACCCGGGACGGTTCAGTGTGCCGCCCCAGGCGGCCCTCTGCCCGGCGCGCAAGCCTTGCCCTGCGTCGGCGATTGTGTAGTCGGGCCGCAGCCCTTGCTCGGCGGCGCCGAGCAGGTGCACGCCCCAGGTGTCGGCGTCACGACGCTGCTCCGCGGCCAGAATGTAGCAATACGTCGATGCCGCATCGACGCCCGCCAGCACGGGCGTTGCGCCCTGGAAGCTCTCATCGTGCAAGCCCGCACGAATGCCCGACAGGTCCCGGTCGTGGTTGATGGCGCCGGCCTGCCGCGCGGCCGCCTCAAGCACATCGTGAACGCTGCCCACACTGATCGACAGGCCCAGCAGGTCACGCAGGAACTCCACGACGCCACGATACGCGCTGCGGCCGATCAGCGTCAGTGCGACGGTCACCTGGCGCAGCCAGGCCTTGGTGACCGCCAACTCGAACAGCACCTCGCTGTCCGGCACGGCAGGCGCGAAGGCGCATCCAGCGCCGCACGGGCCTTGTACGTCTGCTGGCAGACGAACTTGCGGCTCACCCCGTGCCGGATAGCCAGGTCGCTGAGCGTCTCCGATCGCGCCAACGCCAGAATGGCCAAGTCCTTGCGGCCACCTTCGGGCAGCCCCGCTGCTGCGCCAACACCTTGATCCATACTCGCACCACAGCTGAAAACATGAGGGTGCCATCATCCGTCCCGGCAGCGCCAACCCAGCTTCACGTGCAACCCGGCTTTGAACCACGCCCATGCGTGCGGCCCCGGGCGGCTCTGGACGCAGCATGGCCCCTGGCGCGGCCCCGGCGCCATTGGCGGGACGAGAGAGCGCCGCCTCTCCCATTTGGCAGAGGCGCAAGCGGGCCGCCGGAGAGTAGGCTCGGGTCATGGAAGGCACAGGACCCATGGAATGAAGCAACTCCCTACGTTTGAGGACGGCACGGACCTGCGGGACGCACGTGCCAAGCAAACCCGCTACCGCCGCCTGTTCGAGCAGTCGCCGCTCAGCATCCAGATGCACGGCCCGGACGGCCGCTGCCGCGCCGCCAACCCGGCGCATGACTGGCTGTGGAACGTGTCCTGCGAGCAAATGGCCGCATGGGACTTGCGCAGTGACCCGCAGCTCGCCGATGCCGGCGTGGGAGCGGTGTTTGAGCGCATCTCCGCAGGCGAAGCGCAGGTGATGCCCGCTGTTTGGTTCGGCGCGGCCCGCGTCGCGCCCGGCGGCAGGCGCACCCGGGTGGACACGGTCGCGTTCCCGTTGCGCGACGAGGCCGGCCAGGTTGCGGAGGTCGCCGTTGTCCACCAGGACGTGACCGCGCTGCGGCGGTCCGAGCGCCTGGCACGCGGGCAGGCCGACGTCATCGCGGGCACGCTGGACCGGCTGGCGCGCGGGCCAGACCTCGACGCATTCATCGGCCACGTCCTGGCAGGGGTGGCGAAACAGCGCGGTGCTGCCGCTGATGATCAGACCTGCGGGCGAGGCCTCGCCCGCTCCGCGATCTTCAGCTCTGGGCTGGGATCGCCGCTGAGGTCGGCCTGCGTGTACGCGGCGGTTCCGGGCAGCACGATCCGCACGTCGGCCAGTTCCTGCACCATCACGCGAAGCCCCGCTCCCCGGCACGTCAGCACGTGGCCGCCGCCAGCATGATCGTTGGTCAGGAAATGCAGGTGCCAGCCGCCGATAGAGATGCTTTGCGCGTAGGCCGGGCTCCAGAACCCGGCGAGCACGCCGGCTACATTGGAAAACTCGAACTCCGCCTGGTGCGCGGTGGCCGCGACGAGCGTTTCACCCGGCGTCGCCCGGCGCGCGACGCGAGTCCGGACGTGCCCGAAACGGCCCTCGATCCGGGCGGCGCAGAACAGGTTCGCGGTCCGGCGCATCCGGTCGAGTGCTGCAGCGAGTTGGTCGAGGCTCTCGACCTCGCCCAGTTCGACCTCACGCTCCACCCGGAACAGGGTCACCTCCGCGAAGGGCACGCGAGCAGCGTCCTCGGCCTCGCTCACCGCGCCGCTGGGGTGGATGTGGTAGAAGCGGCCATCCAGCGCCAGCATCTCGCCGTCGAGCCCGTCGAACGTGCCAAGGCCGAAGTCGCCATGCCGCTTCAGCTCAGCGATGGTGACGACGCCGTCGAAGATCCCTCGCACCAAGGCGCCAGCGGTGGACACCTGGAACAGCGTCGCGTGATCGACTTCCAGCGCCTCGCCGAGGGCGGACGTCACGATCTGCGACAAGGGCTCGCCGGTTCGCGCGCGCCGGGCCATGAGAGCCTGCATCATGGGCTCGGAGAGATCGCAGGTCAGCGTCGGCATGGCGGCGCGCTCCGGGTCAGCGGCTGCGGGAGAGGCCGCTCGCGGCGGCGGGCCGGGATCGCCGCTGCGCCGCACGCACTCCGTTTCGAGCCGGCCATGTCGTCGCACCCGCTTTGCCTGACGATGTGCGCGGGAGTGTATGCCCGCTGCGCCGTCGTGACCAGTTCCGTCATGGGAATGAACGGTTCTGCACACTGTGGAACGGCCAGTTGCCCGTGACTTCTCTCGTTTGCCATCATGGCAGGAGCCAAGCAGGAGCAAGCGGACATCATGATCTTCCTGACCACCCAGCCTTTGTGGCTGACCGGCCTCCTGCTGGTCGGCCTGACGACGGTCCTCGCGATGGCAGGCCCGGCTCTCATCCGCCGCCGCGTGAGCCTTGACCGGCTCAGCACCAACAACGAGGTTGCAGGCTTCAAGTTCGCCACCGTCGGCGTGCTCTACGCGGTGCTGCTCGGCTTCGCCGTGATCGTCGTGTGGGAGAAGTTCAGCGACGCGGAGAACGACGTGGCGCAGGAGGCCAGCGCTGCGGCGACGGTCTTCCGCCTCGCGAACGGCCTTGGGGGCGATGCGGGCGCCGCGCTTCGCGGGCAGCTGACCGAGTATCTCGGGGTGGCGATCGGCAAGGACTGGCCCGCCATGGAACGGGGCGAGGAGAGCCCGGCCGCGACGGAGGCGCTGAACGGCGTCTACGCCGCTGCCCTGAACTACAACCCCGCCGATGGCCGTGGCGTGACCGTGCTCACCGAGATCCTGCGGCAGCTCGATCTCATGACGCAGGCGCGTCGTGCCAGGCTCGTCCTGGCGTCCGGCATCGTTCCGGGGGTCATCTGGCTGGTGCTGTTCGGCGGCGCTGTGCTCACGGTCGGCTTCACGTTCTTTTTCGGCACCGAGAACCTGCGCGCCCAGACGATGATGACCGGGGCGCTGTCCGCCCTGATCTTCTCGGGATTGCTCATCATCGTCACCATTGATCATCCTTTCGCCGGGTCGGTGAAGGTGCTGCCTGAGGCGCTCTCCAGGGTCGTCGAGACCTTCGGTGCGGCATCTCACCCGTGATCCGGCTATGAGCTCCAGAGGATCGACGCCGGTGCGATGGTATTTCGTTGTTTGCGCCGCATAAAATGGCTATTCCTCAGGTTGCTGGTTCCGCCTCACCATGTCCTGGGCCTTCGTCTGATTCCGGAGATGGCAATGGCTTCGTCTAATGGGCTGGTTGGCCGGCGCGCCGTGGTGCGGAGCGCCGGCGCTCTCGCGGTGAGCGTCAGAGCGGCACGCGTCGCACGCGCAGCGGCCGAGCCATGGCAGGTGCTGCGGCCGGGACAGGCGGCGACCCTCGAAGCGGCCGGGGACACTCTCTTGCCGGGCGCATCGGCCGCGGGGCTGGCTCATTTCCTCGACGCCCAGTTGGCGAAGCCGCCGGCGCAGGCGCTGCTGACGTTGCGCTACGCCGATGTCGCGCCGCCCTACGCCGCGTTCTATGAAGCCGCGGTGGCGGCGCTCGATGCCGAGAGCCGTCGCGCCCACAACGCTGACTTCGCCGCCCTCGGCGCGGGCGAGCGGGAGCAGATTGCGAGCGCCATGAGCGGCGGCACCCTGGCGGACTGGAGCGGCCCGCCGGCGCCGCTCGTTTATTTCGTGCTGCGCAGCGACGCGCTGGACGTGGTCTACGGAACCGAGGACGGGTTTCAGCGGCTCGGCATCCCCTACCTACCCCACATCCCGCCGATCTTGAGATGGTGACGGACGCGCGCTACGACGTCGTCATCGTCGGCGCCGGCGCCGCCGGCAGCCTGATCGCTGCGAAGCTCGCCGCCGCTGGAAAACGCACCTTGGTGCTCGATGCCGGGCCGGGTTGGACGACAGCCGACCTGATCAGCTCGCCCATTTGGGCGCGTCGGCTGAAGTGGGACCCTGGGACGGCCACCACCGGCGGTGCGCAGCCGATCAACGTCGGGTTCAACGCCGGCTACGGCCTCGGCGGGTCGGCGCTGCACCATTATGCCTGCTGGTTCCGGCTGCATCCCGAGGACTTCCACCTGCAGTCGCTGTACGGGCGCGGCCTGGATTGGCCGATCACGTATGAGGACCTGCGGCCCTTCTACGATCAGGTCCAGCGCGAGGTCGGGATTTCCGGCGACGCAGAGGCCGAGGTGTGGCGGCCCGCGGGCGATCCCTACCCGATGCCGCCGCTTGCGGTGTCGGTGCAGGGCGAAACGGTTGCCAAGGGCTTCGAGGCGGCCGGCTTGCGAACGGCGCCGCTGCCGCAGGCGATCAATTCCGTCGAGTACGACGGCCGCCCTGCCTGCCTGTACGACGGCTGGTGCGACGCAGGCTGCCCAATCGGGGCGCTCGCCAATCCGCTCGTGACATACCTGCCGCGGGCGGCGCAGGCCGGTGCGGAGGTGAGGCCGGGGAGCGTCGTGACACGGCTCCTGCTCGGCGGTCGCGCGGACCGGGTTTCCGGCGTCGCCTATGCCGCTGCTGCAGGAGAGGAGCAGCGGGTCGAGGCGTCCGTCGTCGTGCTCGCCGCCTACGCGGTGCAGACGCCCCGGCTGCTGCTGGCCTCCGCCACGGACCGCTTCCCGAACGGACTGGCCAACCGCAGCGGCACGGTCGGGCGATACATGATGGCGCACATCTCGGGCGACGCGCTCGGGCTGTTCCCTGACGAGACCGAACCCTACCGGGGCCTCACCGGAGGGTCCCTGGTGTGCCAGGACGGCTATGACGGCAAGGCCCGCGCGGACGGCTTCGGCAGCTACCAGTGGCTGATCGCGCGGGTGTTCAAGCCGACCGACCTGCTCGGGGTCGCGAACACGCGGCCCGAGCTGTTCGGCGAGGCGCTGCACCTGTTCATGCAGCGTGCTGCCAAGCACATCGGCGCCGTGACGCTGCTCGGCGAGGACCTGGCCGATCCCGACAACCGGCTCGTGCTGAGTGCGGAGCGGGACAGGTTCGGCGTGCCGCGCGCCGAGCTGTCCCACCGCTACGCCGCGGACACGCTGCGGCTGCACGCGGCGGCGATGGCCGAGGGCGAGCGGGTGCTGCACGCGGCCGGTGCGGCCGAGGCCTGGGCGGCCCCGATGGCGCAGCAGCACATCCTGGGCGGGACAGTCATGGGGAGCGACCCTGCCCGGTCGGTCGCGAACGGCTTCGGCCAGGCGCACGACCACGAGAACCTGTTCCTCGCGGGTTCCGGCCTTTTTCCGGCCTCTGGCGCCGTCAACCCGACCTTTACGCTGAGCGCGCTCGCAGCGCGTTCGGCCGACTACATCAACCGCAACTGGTCCAGCTTTTTGTGAAAGATCCGCACGGGAAGCGACGCAGGATGGTTCAACTGGTCTTAAGCCATTCGAGGCGCGACGACCCCAGCGGTTCTGGCCCGCGCGCGAAACGAGGGATGATCCGCGGCATCGCGATCTGGCTGGGCAGGTAGGTGATCTCGCCGAACGGGCTGGCGATGGTCCGCAGCTTCAAGTCGGTCTGCCGCGCGACATCGAGCATCGGATGGGTCCCGTCGAGCGCCGAGTGGTCCAGCAGGCCGAGTTCCTGCGCCCACATGGCCATGCGCGACAGCGAAACCCGCACCGCGTAGCTGCCGTCCTCGCGCGACCGCCGCAGCAACGCCGCGGCGATGCCCGCAGCCCCCGCATACGCAGCGAGGTAGTCCGCGAGGATGATCTGCACTGGCATCTGCGGCGCGTCGACCGCTCCCTCCGAGGCGACATAGCCCGTGGCGGTGACGGCCATCATGTCGAAGCCGCGGAAATTCGCCCACTCGCCCTCGAAATCGAAGCAGCGCAGCTCGAACGCGACGATTCCCGGCCGCGCGTCGGCGAGGCGGTGCGGCGAGATGCCCTTGTCCTCCATGTTCAAATAGGAGTTGGTGAATACATCTGCGCCCTGCAGCAGCGCGAAGAAACGCCGCTTGTCCTCTTCCAACGTCAGGTCGCAATAGGCGGCCCGCTTGCCGTTATCGGTCTCAATCCGCCAATTCATGTGATCCGGCAGGTCGGGCCGCGAAAGGTGCAGCACCTCGGCGCCGAAGTCCGCCAGCGTTCGCGCCGTGACCGGGCCGCCAATGACGTGGGTGTTGTCGAGCACCCGGAGACCGCTCAGCGGCAACTCGCCGCCGGCGGGGAGCTGCACCGGCGCGCTGTCGCCGATCTTGACCATGTCCACGACGGGCTTTGCGGCCAGCCGGCGGCCGACAGGGTGGCTGCGCCACTCCTCGGCAGTCCGTACCATTGCGATGGGAGAGCATCAGGATATCTGGGGTGCTCGCAAACGGCATGGTTTCAAAAACCGATCTGGTTCGCTTCGGGGCTCGCGTTCCCCGGCCAGCTTGCTGCCGGACGCTGCCCGCTATTGCGGGCACCCCAGACATCCTGATGCTCCCCAGGGCGGAGCCTCCTACGCCGGGCCGGTTCTGGACGCCGCTGGGCGGATCCATGCAACAAGGTCGCGCTGGTGCCCTACGTCGCCCGGCGCCGGCGCGGCGAGCCGATTGCGACCTCGTTCGTGGAAAGCGCCGTGGACGAGACCATCGCCTGGCGCATGACGAAGAAGCAGCAGATGCGCTGGAACAGGGCGACGGCGCAACCCTTCCTCGACGTGCGCACGGCGGTGCTGAACAGCACCCTCAAAGACACCTTCCGCCGTCGCCACCCCGGCTTCCGGCCCGCCAACGACGACCGCAGGCCGACAGCAGCGGCAGCGTGATCACCTTCCATGGTCTTGCATGGCCTCATGTCCACACAAGACCTCTTACGACGGCCATGCAGCGGTGCTCTTTTGCGAACCTAACAATCTTCTCAACTCATGCGTGATATCATCGAGGAGTGGCTGTCGACTTTCGTCCATGAAGTTGTGGCCACCGGGTACGGTCTCCATTCGAAATGAGCTAGTCGTGTAGGTGGACCAGGACGCCAGCATGTCTCGGTCAACAAACGGATCTCTGTTCCCGCCAAATACACAGAGCGGGCAGCGAAGCGGCGAGGTCGGCAACCGTTCACTGCTCTGGACCAGTGCCAAATCACTCCTAAGTAGCGGCAGCAAGGCATTGGAGAACTCTCTATTTTCCAGCATGGCGTCCGACATCAAACCAAGCCTCCGTACGTCGGCGAGAAAACGGGCGCGGCCCGCAGCCGACTCGTCTGTGAGAAGAGGCATGATCCCACTTAACAATTGGCTGGCAAGATGAGGAGCGGGGAACGCCGCAGCGAATACAGCGAGAGGTCCCGGAGCCTCCGTTTGCTCAAGAGCGGAAGCCATACGGTAGGACAGCAACCCACCCAAGCTCGACCCGAAAAAGACGTAAGGGCGATCCAGCTGGGCAGACAGGACTGCCAACAACTCGTCCTGCAGGGCCGCAAGGTCCGTGCACATCATGTCCAGCATGCGGTCCTCGCGGCCAGGCAATTGAATCGCACACATCTCGATCCAGGATGGCAGCGCCTCGGCCCATGAACGAAACAACGAGGCTCCTGCCCCGCCATACGGAAAGCAGAACAGCCGCACGCTTGCGTTCGGTTGGGGGCGCGGGCACCGAAGCCACTTGCCCGCCGTTCCCGCTGCATGGGAGAAAGAGCCCGGGCCGTCTCCGCACGTCGGCTCCTGGTCGGCGAGCGCCGTGGTTTCGCGCAGCGAAGAAGCGTCACCAGATAAGCGGAGCAGCAGATGATGGGCCAGGGCCGAAGTGGTAGGACCGAGAAGCAAGTCTGCGGCAGGAACGTCGATCCCGAGATCGCTGGCGAAGCGGTCCTTCAAATCCGCAGCCATGAGCGAGTCCATGCCCAACGCACGCAAGGACGCATTCTGCTCGCGCACAGACAACGTCAGGCCGCAAATCTCGGCAAGCTGCTCGCCCACCCATGCCAGGACGAGGCGTGGCCGCTGGTGCGCATCTGCGCGATCAAAGGCCACCCGGTCCCACTGGCAGCGAGACTTCACCAGCCCGGCGCTGTAGCGTTCCACGGCTCGGGCCAGAACGACCTTCTCGACACGGCGGAACTGAAGGCCGCCTGCACTGCCGAGCACCTTGCCGGCCTCGTCCAGCAGCAAAACATCGGCAACGACCTCGTCAACACTTTCCGAAACGATGCGTGCATGAAGCCACGCAACCTCGCACAACGGCCCGGCCACGCGCACCCAATGCCGCATGCCCACTGCCAGGAAGGCGGCGTTGATCTCATTGGGCCTGCTGAAGGCAGCCCTGGCAATTTGCCCGGCAGCTTCGGCAACACAGGCCTCTTCGATGCCCTCGGCGGGCCACTTCCCAGACCCGTCGCCGGCGTCAGGGGCGAGGTGCTCGGGCCGGGATACCCGTCCCAAGGCCTCCCCATCCCGCCGCAATACATGATCCACCAGCCGGAAGCCCGGGCCGACATAGTGTTCGTCTTCCCTCCAGAGCCGATAGAAGCGGTCCCGACTCCATTCGGCCCTGCAACGGCTCCGCACGTCGTCGATTGCAAGCGATGGACACGATGTCGGTGCAGGGGCGGTCCGCTCGGCCAATCGGTACCGTCCTGTCGTATGCAGCTTCCACTCCTCGACCAACGGAGCCTCGTCGATCGTCGAGGGGACCACGGAAGCGTGGCACGCAAAGGACACGACGCCGTCATCCGCGTCGTGCAAGACGACGCGCACCTGCGTGGCCGCGTCTTTTGGAATGACCATCGGGGTGTGGAATACCAGATCCTCGCAGGAAGCGGGGCGGCGACCGGGATGGACCTGCTCAATGGCCGAGTGAACCAGGGCCAGGTGAAAAACGCCGGTGACCACCAACGCGCCGTAGACCTGGTGGTCGCGCAGCAAAGGGAGAGTTGCCGGGTCCAGCATGGCTGCGAAGACCATGCCATCCTGTTCCGGCGCCTTGATCCGCTTGGCGAGCAAAGGCTGGAGCGACGATGCTGGTGATGCGGCCGGAGTGGTGGAGGGGGCAAACCAATGGCGATGCGGTTCAAACGGATAAGTGGGAAGGGCAATCCGGCGGCGCGGGAAGGGCCGCTCGAAAGCCACCCAATCCACGGGAGCGCCGTGGACATAAAGCGCGCCCAGGCTATCGGTTATCCGGTCCCATGCATCCCCCTGCTGAACGGGCGAGGGGAGAAAGCGGACGCCGCGTTCGGACGCAGCTGCCCGGGTGCTGTCGGGCGTCGTTTGCCGAGGCCCGAACTCAAGGAAAATGGAGGCCCCATGCTCCAAGAGCGCCTGCGTTCCCTGTGTAGACTGGATCGGCGCGAGGAGGTTCTTGCGCCAATAAGCGGCGGTCGACAGCTCGGACGGCATCCCCATCGCGCCGGTGGTGCTGGATGCGATCCGTGTCCGTGGTTGCTGGACGTACCGAATGCGTTGCGCGACCTGCTCGAAATCATGGAGGGCCAAATCTCGTTTGCCGGACGAAGCGCCTCGGACACGGCCACGTGCTGCGGCGAGCGCCAAGCCGTCCTCCAGGCTGAAGATGCCTGCGGTGCAAGCCGCGGCGTATTCGCCGAGACCGTGGCCCAGCAGCATGTCGGGCTCGATGCCCCAACCCTTCCAGAGCTGCACCAAGGCGTAGTCCAGCGCAAACATCGCAGGTTGCGCGAAAGCCGGCTGGTTGAGGACGTGGCAATGACGTTCGTCGTGAAGCGCCGAAAGCAGCGGCACATCGAGGTGGCGGCGCAGGAGCGCGTCGCATCGCTCCAGCTCGGCTCTAAAGACGGGCAGCTTTTCGTATAGCTCCTTCCCCGTCGCGAAATGGTGCGCGTCCTCCCCGGTGAACAGAAAAGCAATCTTCGGCGGGCGTGCCTGTTGCACGCTGCCTGATTGCAGGCCCGGCCTCGCCTGGCCGGAAAGAAATCCGGCGAGACGGTCGCGCAGCTGGTCCCAATCCTTGGCCGCGACCGCCATACGCTCGCCATGGTGGCTCCGCCCGGTTGCCGCCGTGCAGCAAGCGTCTGCGAAGTCCGGCAAAGCCTGCCGTTGCGAAAAAGCAAGGTAGTTGCCCGCAAGCGTTTGAAGCGCGCCGGCGCTCTTGGCGGAAAGCGTCAGGAGGTGAATCGGGCGATCCCGGGAGTTCCGCGCTGGCAACAGCTGTTCCGGTGCTTCCTGCAGCACTGCATGCGCGTTGATGCCGCTAGCGCCGAATGAGCTTACGCCGGCTAGCCGGGGCAGCCCATTCTCCGGCCATGGCGAGAGCTTGGTGGGAACTTCGATTGGCAGGCTGTTCCAGGGAATGTGCGGATTTGGGCTTGTCAGATGGAGGTGTGCCGGAATCTGGCGGTGTTTGAGCGACAGCACGACCTTGAGCACGCTTGCAAGGCCCGCGGCGGACTCCAGATGGCCGATATTGGTTTTCGACGAGCCGACAATCAGCGGTTTCAGGCGTTCGGGGCCATTGCCGAACACCTCACCTAACGCGGAAACCTCGATGGGGTCGCCGAGCGAGGTTCCCGTTCCGTGGGCGTCGACATAGCTGATCTCGTCCGGCCGCGCATTCGCGTTCTTGAGGGCCTGCCGAATCAGGCTTTGCTGCGCCAATCCGTTGGGCACGGTCAAGCCGCTGCTCGCGCCATCCTGGTTCACGGCCGAGCCGCGGACGACCGCTTCGATCCGGTCCCCGTCGGCAATCGCTGCCGATAGGCGCTTGAGCACGAGCACCACGCAACCTTCGCCTCGTCCGTATCCGTCCGCTGCGGCATCAAACGTTTTGCAGGTGCCGTCTGCGGACAGCGTCCGCATCCTGCTGTTGATTATGTTCATTTCGGGCGAGAGCATCAGGTTGACGCCGCCGGCAAGCGCCAGGTCGCTGCTTCCGTCGCGCAGGCTTTGGCAGGCTAGGTGGAGCGCCACGAGCGCTGACGAGCACGCGCTGTCGACCGCCATGGCCGGTCCCTGCAGGCCGAGGGAGTAAGAGATGCGCCCGGCCGCGAAGCTGAGCGAGCCTCCGGTCAGGACGTAACCGTCCACCTGCCGGGGATCGCCCCGCATAAGCTGCAGTTGCAGGTATTCCATCGCTGTAATCCCCACAAAAACTCCGGTCCGGCTTCCCGCAAGTTCACTCCAGACAATGCCGGCGTGTTCGAGCGCCCTCCAACCTGTCTCAAGCAGCAGCCGTTGCTGCGGGTCGATGGCGGCCGCCTCGCGTGGGGTGATGCCGAAGAACGCGGCGTCGAAGCGGTCGACGCCGTCGATGTAAT
This sequence comes from uncultured Acetobacteraceae bacterium, assembly GCA_964247405.1. Taxonomy (GTDB): domain Bacteria; phylum Pseudomonadota; class Alphaproteobacteria; order Acetobacterales; family Acetobacteraceae; genus CAHJXG01. The sequence goes on along the minus strand of CAXTUQ010000006.1, from coordinate 18,129 downwards.
TGGCCCGGCGGACGTGCGTTTTCCCGAATGCCTGCGGGTCGGGATCATAGTGGGCTGCCCAGTCCCACCGGTCGTCCGGCATCTCGCGGGCAGTCGATCGGCCTTCCCGCAGCAGTTCCCAATAGCTGTCCGGATCATCCGCGCCCGGCAAGCGGCAAGCCATCCCGATGATCGCGACCGGTTCCGTTCTATCCTGCTCGACCTTTTGCAGCCTCAGCTTGAGCTGCCGCAATTCCAGGATCGAGCGGCTGAGGAGATCCGCCTGCGCGCTTGCGCCGCCTTGGTCGCGTTCGGTGCCGTGCATCTATTCCGTCTCCAAGGAGCTGAGCTCCGCCGCCAGCATCGCTTCCAAATCCTGCATCGAATGCTGTGAAAGGGCAGTGAGGGCTGCTTGCTCTAAATCCGGAGCCTCGGCCGCCGTGGCGCTCGCCCCCTCGTGCTGGCCCGCACCGGAGGACGGGGCCGCGTCCTCCAGAACATCGGAAAGCAGGTGGTCCGCGAGGGCCTCGATGCTCGGGTAGCGGAACACCGTCGTCGCCGGCAGCTTCTGCGCGATGCTTCCTGAGAGTCGGACATTCAACTGCACGGCCATGAGCGAGTCCATGCCCATCTGGAAGAAGCCCCTGCGAAGCGCCTCCCGATCTGTCTGCTCGAACTCGAAGATGCGGGCGACATGCGCCTCGATGTGCGCCATGACGAGGCGGCGATGCTCACGCAGAGGTGCCGACGCCAGTTCCTGAAGCAGGGCGCCTTCATGTTGGTTTCCTGCGTCGCCTGCATATTCCTTGCCCACTTCAAGCGCGTCGAGCAGAGGATGGCGGCGATAGGCTTCGTAAATGGGACGAAACCTGCTCCAATCCATGCTGGCCATCACACGCTGGGCAGCTCCGCTCGCCATGAGCAGGCCGAGCGCGTCCAACGCCCGCTCTAGCGGGTAATCTAGGATGCCCATCTTGGCGAGGAGCTTGCCGCTCTCTGCGTCAGTCATGCCGCCGATCCAAGCGCCCCAGTTGATGGTGACCGATGGCAAGCCAAGCGCGCGCCGGTGAGTTGTCAGCCCATCCAGGAACTGGTTTCCTGCGGCATAGGATCCCAGGGTCGCCGAGCCCCATACGGCGGCAACCGAACTGAACAGAACAAAGCAGTCCAGGTCCAGGCCATGCTTCAGCGACAGCTCGTGCAGGATCCATCCGCCTTCGATCTTGGGGCGAGTGAGGTGGCGCATGTTGTCCACGGACTCGTCCGCCAAGAGCACGCTTCTTGTCAGGCCCGCAGTGTGGAAAATCCCTTTAATCCGCGCTCCATCCTGATGCAGTCGCTCGAAGATCTCGGCCATTCGCTCCGCATCCGCGACATCGGCTTGGACAAGGCTCACGCGGACGCCGGATGCTTCGATCTCATGGATGCACCGCACAGGCTTTGCGTGCTCGCTTCCGGCAGGCAGGGCGGCCCATGATGCGCGGTCGGGAATGCCCCGGCGCGACAACAACGCGACGTGGCGTGCGCCGCAGCCGCCCAGCCAGCGGGCAATGCCAAGCCCGGCCGAGCCTAATCCCCCGGTGATCAGGTAAATGCCTTCCGGATCGGCCTGGAAAGGCCTGGTCTCGCCGAGAGTGCTCCGGACGAGGCGCGCGACCAGGCGCTGACCGCCGCGGAATGCGATATGGTCCTCGTCGCTGTCCGCAAGCATTGCCGAAAGCAGCAAGGGAGTGTCCTTCGTCTCCACGCATGGGTCCAAGTCGACCATGGCGCCGAGGAGTTCCGGATGCTCGAGCGAAAGGGTGCGGCCCAAAGCCCAGAGCGGCCCCTGCGCGAACCCGAGGGGAGCGGCGCCGGGCGACATGGGCATAGCTCCCCGGGTGATGAGCCATAGAGGCGCTTCTCGGCCGTTCTTCAGCAGTGCCTGCACCAACAGGACCGTGCTTTCGCATCCAAGACGGCGTGCGTTCCGCAACGAGGCAAGCGTGGTGTCCTGCGAGGCGGGCGTGTCCAGACTCCAAAGGTGGACAATCGCAGCAGGACGCTCCTCCAAACCACCCAGCACGCGATCAAGGTCAGCGGGCGAGAGCGGATCAATCGTGAACGCGCCGGTCGAGGGCTCGGCATACCCGTCTCCCGCGAACACGAGGCAGGTGTCCTGGCCTATGAGCCGCAGCTGCTCGGCGAGCGCCAAACCGGTCCCGCTATGGTCGGCGAAGATGACCCATGGACCGGCCGCTATCGGGGCGGGCGACCGCTGCGGCGGCCATTCGTCCTGGCGCCATTCCACCTCATACAGCCAATCTTCCAAACTTGCCCGCGCCGACGCTTCGAGGAGCTCCGGCCCGGCCGCCGCAATGCGGGCGCCGCTCACCTCCAGCACAATATCGCCGGACGCCGTGAGAACCCGAAGGTCGGCGACTGGTTCTTTGCCATCGCGAAGCCTGGCATGAACCCAAAGCTCGGGTTCCGGCAGGGCATGCATCTGGAGTCGCTCGACGGAGCCGAGCCAGAAAGGCTCGGCTTCTGCGTCCTCATGGGGTTTTGCCAGCGATGCAAGGACATCCAGGGCGGCATGTATGGTGTCGGCACGCCAGGATGGCCCATTCTTGTTGATTTGAATGACGGAGAGGGCCTCCCGGTCACCAAGCCACGTACCTGAAGCGTTAAGGCCACGCCGGCGAAGTTCGCCCCAACCGGCGTCTGCCGCCAAGGATGGGTCCACCTTCCCGATGCAAAGCTGGCCCGTTGCGTGAAGTGTCCAATCAGCCGTCGCCTCATCCGGCTCGCCGGCGGCGCTGAACACCCGCACGCAGCTTCCCGATGCTTCGCCGTCGCGGGTAATGGTCGTCTGCATCGTGTGCATGGCTTTGCCGGAAAGCACCAGCGGCCTCGGCAACTCGACATGCATCAAGGATGCCGCCTTGCCAGGATAGGCATTCGCAGCCGCTTGCATCATGGACTCCAGGAAGATGCTGGGCGTCAGGACGGACAGGCTTCCGAATGGCTGCTTGTGGTCCCAGCCCTCGCCCCCGGCCTGCCATTCGAACGACGGCAGAGCGGAGCGCATGCGCGTTCCCAGGAAGGGGTGGTTTGCGTTGCTGGCGCGAGGCGCCCGTCCCGGTGTTTTCGTCGCATCGAGCCAGAACGACTCCCGCTGGAAGGGGTAGGTGGGCAGCACGACCCGGCGCCGCCGCTGCCGCCCATCGAGGGCTTCGAGATCGACGGGGTACCCGCGGACGTATAGCTCCGCCACGCTGCCGAGGACTTGCTGCAGGGCGTCCTTGTCCCTGCGCAGGGAGGGCAGCCACGTGCCCTTGCCTTCCGGCCAGATCTTGCAGCCAAGTCCCAGAAGCACCGGCGCCGGGCCAATCTCCAGAAGCAGATCGACATCCTGTTGTTCCAGGGTGACCATGGCGTCCGCGAAGCGCACCGTCTGGCGCGAGTGCCGCTTCCAGTAGCCGGGGCCGATTTCGCCGGGGGCGACGGCCTCGCCGGTCACGGTGGAGATGAACGTGATTTGCGGGTCTTCAAAGGCGAGCGTTGCGGCGAACGCTTCCAAGGCATGAAGCATAGGCTCCACGTAAGACGAGTGGGAAGGTGGGGCCGCCACGTGCTTGACCTTGGTTCCGGCATCCGACAAAGCGTCGGCCATCCGCCCAATGCTTTCCGCCTCGCCCGACACCACCACGTCCGTAGGACCATTGAGCGCCGCGATCTCGACGCGTCCCGGATACGGTGCCATCGCCGACCGCGCGGTCGCCTCGTCGCATTGGACGGAGATCATGGCCGTGCCTTGGGAAAGTTCGTGGAGCAATCGCATGCGCTCGTCAACCAGCAGCACGGCGTCGTCCAGGCGGATGACGCCCGCGGCGCAGGCGGCTGCGATCTCGCCATTGCTGTGGCCGAGCACGGCGATTGGTTCCACACCCCAGGATCGCCACATCTCGCAAAGCGCATACTGAATCGCGAAAGTGGCAGTCCCAGCGAAGCGGGTGCCATGGCGGCCCCACGCTTCTTCGCCTTGGGCGTCGTAGAGCATGGTGGCCAGCGGCACGGGAAGACGCGAAGCGAGCAATCCAGCGCAGCGGTCGATGGCGCCGCGGAACGGGGCGACGGAGGCATAAAGCTCCCGGCCCATGCCGAAATACTGCGCGCCGACCCCGGTAAAAAGGAAAGCCACCCTGGGACGCGCGCCCGGCGCTCCCACCCCCCGCGCGGTAAAGGGCGCGCCCTCTCCGCCGATGCGGCAAGCGGATAGCTGATCCATGAAGCGCTGTCGCGAGTCCCCTACGACCGCCAGCCGGTGGGGCATGTGCGAGCGGCCAACTGCGGCCGTGTAGCAGATGTCGGCAAGCGGCTCCGCGGCAGCCGACCTGAAATAGCCAAGGTAGCGTTCGACCTGGGCCGAGAGCGCCTTCTCGCTTTTCGCGGACAGCACGAGAAGATGTTGCGGTGGCGCATCTCCGTCATCCGCCTGTTCCCGTGGGGGCGCCTGCTCGATGACGGCATGGGCGTTGGTGCCGCTGATGCCGAAGGAACTGATCGCCGCAAGGCGCGTCCCGTCGATCTCCGGCCAGGGAACCGTCGCGACCGGAACCACGGCGGGAATGCTGTCCCAAGCGATATGCGGGCTGGGTTCCTTCATCCCGATGTGGCGAGGAATTTCCCGATGCTGGAGGCTCATAATGACCTTGATCAGGCCCGCAACACCAGCCGCAGGCTCAAGATGACCGATGTTCGCCTTCACCGACGCAAGATAGAACGGGCGGTCCGCCGGGCGGCCGCGACCCAAGACGGCCCCAGCGGCGGCAACCTCGATGGGATCGCCGAGTGCCGTGCCGGTGCCGTGCGCTTCCAGGTACATGACATTCGCCGGCTCCACGCCGGCCGCATCCAGCGCGTCTTCTATCAAAGCCCTCTGTGCGACGCCGTTCGGCACCGTCAGGCCGGCACTCGCGCCGTCCTGGTTCACAGCAGAACCCCGAATGACCGCGAGCACGTTGTCGCCGTCGGCCACGGCGTCGGAGAGCCGCTTCAAAACGAGCATCCCGCATCCCTCGCCGCGCGCATAGCCGTCGGCCGACGCATCGAAGGTTTTGCAGTGGCCATCCGGTGCAAGCGCGTGGCCCTTGGCCAGCATGATACATGTTTCTGGTGACAGGATCAGCGTGATGCCCCCCGCGAGCGCCAGGTCGCTTCCGCCGCTGCGAAGGCTTTGGCAGGCCAGGTGCGCGGTCATCAGCGAGGACGAGCAAGCGGTGTCAACCGTCATGCTCGGGCCGATCAGCCCCAGGGCGTAAGAGATCCGCCCCGCCGCGATGGAAGGCGCGTTGCCGGTGCCCGCGTAGAAGTCGGCCGGCATGTTCTGGTCGCGGATCAGGATGGCATAATCAAAGTAGGTCATCCCCACGAACACGCCCGTGCGGCTATTCTTCAGCGCAGCAGGGGAATAGCCCGCCCGCTCCAATGCTTCCCACGACGTTTCCAGGAGCATGCGCTGTTGCGGGTCCATGCTCTTCGCCTCGCGCGGCGAGAGATTGAAGAACGACGCGTCGAACATGCGCACCCCTTCGATAAAGGCCGCAGACCGTGTGTTGAATTTCCCTGGGGCGTCGGGGTCCGGATCATAATAGCTGTCCATGTCCCACCGGTCCGCCGGCACGGGCGTGATTGCGTCTCCGCCTTCACGTAGGAATTGCCAATACGCCTCCGGATCGTCGCCGCCGCCTGGCAAGCGGCAGCCGATGCCGATGATCGCGATCGGCTCGTCGGAGTGGTTCCCCTTCGTCCTGCCAGCACGTTGCGCCGATGATCCAAGACGCAGGACGTCCGTGAGGAGAAAGGCCGCAAGCGCTCCGATCGTTGGATGATCCAGGACCGCGGTCACCGGAAGCGGTTGATCCAGCAATACGCCCAGGCGACTACGCAATTCAACTGCGGTTAGCGAGTCCATGCCCAGTTCGAAAAAGCCGAGCTCTGGATCAAGGGGCTGGGAACGCTCATAGCCCAGCACGGCGGCGGCCTCGGCGCTCACGCAGCCGCAAAGGAACGCTTCCCTCTGCTTCAATGGAACGCGCTCGAGCGACCGCCTGAACTCCGAGTTGCGTGCATCGTTCCTGAAAGCGTCCTCGCCGGCGGACGCTTGACCGGCTTCCGTAAGACTTTTCGCCGTTGACGCAGTCCTCGTCGCTACCGCCCGGGCCGCAGGCTGTTTGTGCTCATCGAGGTGGGCCTCGCTGAAGTCGGGCCAGGAAGCGTCGTCCACCCAATGGCGACGTCGCTGGAAGGCGTAGCCGGGCAAGGTCGCAAGTTGCGGCGCGTAGGGGCGGTCTACAGCTCGGAAATCGATGGGCAAGCCGTGCAAATGGAGGCGCCCCATGCTTTCCAGCAGCCACCGCCAATCATCCCGCCCCTTGCGAAGCGAGGACACCCAGAGCGCTTGATCTTCCGTGCGCCGTACCGGTTGCGGTGAACATGCGTCCCCCAATGCACTAAGCATAGGCTGTGGGCCGATTTCGAGAAACGTATCGCACCCTTCCCGTTGAAGCGCGGCTATGCCGTCAGAAAACCGCACGGCTTCGCGCGCATGCCTACGCCAATACGTTGGCGAAAGCAGTTCTTCCTCTACGAATGTTCCCGTAAGGTTGGACACGAGTGGGATGCGAGGGAGACGGAGTTCGACCCGGCTCACCTCCCCCTCGAACGCATCCAGAGCCGGGTCCATCAAGGGCGAATGGAATGCGTGCGAAACCGGAAGCGCAGTCGTGCGAATGCCGGCCTGCTCCAGCGAGGCCGCCACCGCACGCGCCGCATCGGCCTCGCCGGCGATGACGACGCTGTCCGGCCCGTTGACGGCCGCGATGGAAAGCGTATCCGCATGGGCCGAGATGGCCTGTTCCGCCTGCGCCAAGCTGGTCCTGAGCGCGACCATGGCGCCGTTCCCCGGCAGTGCCTGCATCAGCCGTCCGCGTGCAATCAGGACGCGCATGGCGTCCTTCAGGTCAAGGACGCCCGCCACGCACGCCGCGGCATACTCGCCCACGCTATGGCCGAGGACTGCATGGGGCACGACACCCCAGGAGCGCCACATCTCCGCGAGCGCAAACTCCAGCGCCAGAAGGGCTGGCTGTGTGTATTCGGTCCGGTCGAGCAGGCCAGCGTCCTCCTCGCGACCATAAAGCAGGGACGAAAGCGGCCGATCCAGCAGATCGCGCGCCAACTCCGCGCATCGGTCGAACGCTGCGCGAAAGACCGGCTGGGTCGTGTAAAGGACGCGGCCCATGCCGAAATACTGGGAACCCTGCCCGGTGAACAGGAACGCTACCTTACGGCGGCGGCCCTTAAGCCCAACCTTGGCTTCCCTCACCTGCGACGACTGTTGAAGGAGAAAGGCGGACAGATCGGCTCGCAACTCCTCCTTGGACGAGGCGACGGCGAAGGCGCGATAGGCGAAATGCGCTCGGTGCGCGGCCGCAGTATGGCAGATGTCGCCGAGCTGCTGCTCGGGATGCGCGGACAGATGCCCAACCATGCGCTCCACCTGCGCGCGCAATGCCGTGGGGTCCTTGGCCGACGTTGTGAACAGATGGGCGGGGCGTTGCTCGCACGCAGGGGTCCGGACGGGAACGCTGGGTGCTTCCTCCACGATGACATGCGCGTTCGTTCCGCTCAGACCAAAGGAGCTGACCCCGGCGATGCGAGGCGCAGGCCCCGGCTCCCAGGCGACAGGGCTGGTCGGTATGACGAAGGGACTCCCGTCGAGCGAGATGTGCGGGTTAAGCGTCCGGAAGTGCAGTTGGCGCGGAATAACCGCGTGCTGCATCGAGAGGATCACCTTAAGCAGGCCGGCTAGCCCCGCCGCGGCCTCCAGATGGCCGATGTTCGGCTTCACGGAACCTAGGATGCAGGCAGGGCCATCGGGACGCAGCCCGAAGACGGCCTTGAGTGCATCGACCTCGATGGGATCGCCGAGCGCGGTCCCCGACCCGTGCGCCTCGATGTATTGCACTTCGGCGGGCGCCACGCGCGCATCCTTCAAGGCCTGCCGCAGCACCGCTTCCTGCGCCAGGACATTGGGCGCGGTGAAGCCGTTCGAGCGGCCATCCTGATTGGTTGCCGAGCCGCGGATGACCGCTGCGATGCGGTCCCCATCCCGCCGGGCATCGCTTAACCTCTTAAGCACCACCACGGCACAGCCCTCGCCGCGGGCATAGCCGTCGGCGCTCGCGTCGAACGTCTTGTTGCGGCCGTCCGGTGAGATCGCCTCGGTCTTGGCCAGCAGGTACATGGTGAGCGGCGACAAGATAACGTTGACGCCGCCCGCAACCGCCACTTGGCTTTCGCCGTTGCGCAAGCTTTGGCAAGCGAGGTGCAGCGCGACCAGCGATGACGAGCAGGCCGTGTCGAGGCTGAGGCAGGGACCTTGGAACCCATAGGCGTATGCGATGCGCCCGGCCAGGGTCGCAGCCCAGTTGCCCAACATGGCGTAGGCGTCCAATTGCTGCGGATGCTTGGCCCAAACCCGCTCGCGGTAGTCTGTGGTCACGGCCCCCATGAAGACCCCGGTGCGGCTTCCGCTCAACTCCCCGGGAATGATGCCCGCATGTTCGAGCGCTTCCCAGGTGACTTCGAGCACCAGCCGCTGCTGCGGGTCCAAGGTGCTCGCTTCCCGCGGGGAAATCTCGAAAAACTGGGCGTCGAAGTCCTCGATCCGATCCAGAAGTGCGGCGAAGCGGGCAGACGGATAGGATGGTGGGCTGGCGCTTTTTGGCCAGCGTTGCTCGGGAATTTCCTGGATGGCGTCGACGCCGTCTTCGAGAACCCGCCAGAATCCCTCTAGGCCTTCCCCCCCTCCGGGAAAGCGGCAGCCGAGGCCGACAACGGCAATCGGCTCCGATCGATCCCGTTCGAGCCGTGCGATCCTTGCCTGGGCCTGCTCCAGGGCAGCGGCCGCCCGCAACAAGCGGGATGCCGAGGATGTCGCCGTATCGTGAGCCGCCGACGCCATAGCGCTGGTCTGGTTCTGCTTGCTCACAAGAACTCACCAATCGATCCAAGACGTTGCTCAAGAAGTATTTCCGCCTCCCGCTCGGACACAGCATCTTGGCTTTTCATGTCGGAGCAGTCGGAAGATGCTTGGAAAGTGTCGCATTCCGCTGCGGCTGGGTGAGTGTCATGCGCTTGGCTCACCTTCGGAGACATCCGGCGGTCCAGGTAATCCGCCAAGGCGGAGATGCGCGGATAGGCCCATGCCAGGGTCGCCGGCAGTTGCATCCCGAGCTGTGCCGCAAGGCGGTTCTGGAGCTCAAGGCCAGTGATTGAATCGAATCCCATGTCCCGGAACGCCATGTCGGGATCAATGCCGGAAACCTCGGCATGGAGAACCAAAGCGCACTGCTCGCAAAGAAACCCTACAAGTGCCTCGACCCGCTCCGAGGGATCAAGCGAAGTCATAGCAGGGTGGATGCCGCGCGTTGCGGAAGCAGTGCGAGGCACGCCTGCTGCCGCCGGCGGTGCATCCGGCGACGATCCGTGCGGTTTCTCCAGCCAGTATCGCCTCCGCTGGAAAGCGTAGGTCGGCAATGCCACGCGCCGCGGCCGCATGCCGCAGAATACCGCATCCCAATCCATGTCCGTCCCACGCGCGTAGGCTATAGCAAGATGCCGGATTGCCGAGCGGGCCTCGGCCTCCTTCCCGTGGAGGGAAGCAAGCAACGATGTGTAACCTTCCGAGCCGCAACCCAGTGCTGTTTCATCGCTCGGTGCATCGTCTGCGCCGGACACCGTGCTGCAATCCTTCGGATTGGCGCCTTGCAGCGTGTCGGCATCGGGTCGGTCCGCCGCCAATGCCCGGAGCGAGCGCAACAGGTCCGACCGGTTTTCCGCGATGATCGCCGCGCGATGATTGAAATGCGTACGTGTCGCCGCCAAGGAGTGCGCGACATCGAGCAATGCAAGTTCCGTATGCTCGGCCAAGTGCGCGTGCAGCCTTTCCGCCTGCGCCCGGAGCGCGGGCTCTGTCCTGCCGGAAAGCAGGAAGGGGAGGACAGGCAGCCCAGTCTTCTTGGGCAAATCAGCCTCCTTGGGCGGCATGGGGTCGCGCGCCGCCGGCGGCGCTTCCTCGATTATGACGTGGGCGTTGGTCCCGCTCATCCCAAATGACGACACCGCCGCACGACGCGGACGGGTTTCGGGTTTCCAGGCCACCGCTTCAGACAGCAGCCGCACCGTTTCGGCCGACCAATCGACGTGCGGCGACAGGCGCGCCGCGTGCAGCGTGCGCGGCAACAGGCCGTGCTGCAGCGCCAGCACCATTTTGATCACGCCACCGACGCCTGCTGCCGCCTGGGAATGCCCGATGTTCGACTTGAGAGATCCAAGCCACGCCGGTTTCTCCATCGTGTGCTCCCGCCCGTAAGTGTCCAGCAGGACCCGTGCCTCGATCGGGTCGCCCAGCGGCGTTCCCGTTCCATGCGCCTCGATCGCGTCGACATCCTTTGCTGACAAATGCGCGTTGGCCAATGCCTGGCGAATCATCCGCTCTTGCGCTGCGCCATTGGGCGCGGTCAGCCCTTGGCTGCGCCCATCCTGGTTCAACGCCGAACCGCGCACGAGCGCCAACACCGGATGCCCGTGGCGCTGCGCGTCGGACAGGCGTTCCAGCAGGACCACTCCCGCCCCCTCAGCCCATCCTGCCCCATCCGCCTCCGCCGAGAAGGATTTGCAGCGTCCGTCGTAGGAACCGGCGGTGTCGGGTCCCAGCTCGGTAAATATTGCTGGGGTCGCCATTACGGTGACACCGCCGGCCAGTGCCAACGAGCATTCTCCTTGCCGCAACGACTGGCACGCCAAGTGCAGCGCCACCAACGAGGAGCTGCATGCCGTGTCCACGCTGATCGCCGGCCCTTCTAAGCCCAACGTGTAGGCGATCCGGCCCGAAGCCATGCTCGAAGCGCCGCCGACAGCCGCATAGAAGTCCGGGCCGCCTTGGAGCCGCGCGCCGTACCCGTTGCCGAAGACTCCCAAGAAGACGCCGCAGGACGTGCCCTGAAGTGATGCCGGGAGCAGGCCCGCACGTTCCAGCGCCTCCCACGCCAACTCAAGCATCACACGCTGCTGCGGGTCGATGGCGACCGCCTCGCGCGGGCTGATGCCGAAGAAGTCTGGGTCGAACTCGTCCGCTGCGTGAAGAAAGCCGCCGCCCTGCGCGCTGCGCCCGCTCGCGGCTGCGTCGCGCAACGCCTCGACCGCCCAGCCCCGGTTCACGGGGAAACCGGAAATGGCGTCCCTTCCCTTCAGCAAGCTTTGCCATAGCTCGTCCGGCGTTTCCACGCCCCCGGGGTAGCGACAGCTCATCGACACGATCGCCATCGGCTCCTCGGCGGGAGCAGGCCGTATTGTTGCCGCAACAGACCGCTCTGCTTCGCGGCCCACCAACAGCTTCATCAGCACGTCCACAAGCGCCTGCGGCGTGGGATGATCGAACAGCAAGGTAGCCGGCAGCCTCAGCCCGGCAGCAGCAGCGATCCGGTCACGCAACTGGATCGCAGTGAGCGAATTCAACCCAAGCTCCTGCAGCGGGCGACCGGGTGCCGCGGCCTCCGGCGAAGACAGGCTCAAGGCCGCCATGACTTCCGTCCGCACGAGTCTGAGGAGGGTTCGCACCTGTTCAGCGGCTGGCAGCGCCAGAAGGTCTCGCTGCAGCGCAGAAGCGCCTTTTGCATTGGAAGCCAGACGATGCGGACTGGTGGGCGCCGGCTCGTTCGGAGTCGTCGCGGTGCTACTGATCGCAGGAGCGGAAACCGCGCCGACATCCAGGAGCCTCGCCTCGGCTGACCTGCCGTTGCGGTCACGCGCCGTCAGGGTCTCACCTTGAAGCTCTCCCGCATGGCGGACAACCAGGCCCTCCAGCGCCGCAGGCGCTTCGTTGAGGAGGCGCGAAAGGGCGGGTTTGGTGCGGTCAAGCCCGATCACGACTTGCGCCGCGCCACTCGCCACCGCGGCCTCCATTGAGGCTAGGCCGACCTCCGCGTCGATCAGCTCATAGCCAATCGCCTGCGAAGCGGCACGGACCGGTAAGGGACAGGCGGAACTCATGCCCACATCGTCCCACATCGACCAGATGAGGGACTGTGCGGAGCAGAAACCCTGCCTGCGATGCTTGAGGACAATTTCGTCCTGCAAACCATTTGCGAGCGCGTAGGCGCCGAAGGCTGTTCCGCCGAAAAGGCCCGTGACGGACGAAAAGGAGATCACCGGGATTTGCCGGCGATCCCCGAGCGCCGCAAACAAAGCCTTCGTCCCATGGACCTTCGCTTCAAGATGCTTGTCGAGTTCCGCCATGGTCAGCTCGAGAACGGACCGGTTTTGCGCACCCTCCAGGTGCTCGGCGACGTTGCCTATGCCGGCGAGGTGGAAAACGCCGGACAGAGGCTGGCCCCAATGGTCCTCGGCCTCCGCAATGGCCGATGCGATCGCGTGATCGTCGCCAAGGTCCAAGGCCCGGTAAAGGAACGGAACGCCCGCTTCTCGCAGAAGATGGGCGTGACGATCCCGGCCGGCGCTTCCGGCCGACGCGGAATAGGGAAGGGACAAGTCGGTCCGACCGACAAGGAGCAGCCGCGCGTCATGCTGCCTGGCCAGGCGAAGGCTGATAAGCGTGCCCAAGCCGCCCAGGCCGCCAGTCAACAGCCAGACGCCGCCTTGTGGGATGACTGGCTCCTGGGAGGCGGTTCGCAGCACATCGAGCTTTGCCAGCCACCGGGTGAACCGCTTGCCTTTGCGGAAGGCGACCTCAGGCGCGGGCGCTGTCGCACTGAGTTCGCGCAGCAAGGGGGCGTATCCTGCTTCCTCCGCGTCAAGATCCACTTCGCAGCAGGCAATCCAAGGCAGCTCAAGCTGGATGGTCCGCAGCAAGCCGCCGACCGACGGCGCCAGCCCTGGGGCTTCTTCCGGAGTGACTGCCTGCGCTCCTCGCGTAACGACTGTGAGGCGGACTGGAATGGCTGGCCCCTGAACTTCCGCCAGGGCCTGGACAAGATGAAGAAGCGCGGCAACGCACAATGCCTGCGTGGCGCCGGGGCGCGCTTCCTGGCAACCGGCGGCGTCGAGCGGCACGTCGAAGATGAGCACGAGGTCCCGCACTATGTCCCGCCGGGCGCGCAGGGCGTGAAAAAGGCGCGTCGCATGCTCGCGGATCATGGGCTCGAACTGGAAAACGTCGGACGGCCCAACTTGGATGTCCGGCGCGGCGCAGGCAGCAACGACCTGCCGACCGGAGGCGCGGAGCTCCCGGGCCGCATCGCGGCAGGACTCCGCGGCAAATGAAAACAGCAGCGTGGGTCCGCCACCCGGGAGAATGGCGACAGCATGGCGCTCGTCGCGGAGCCAGGCGCGTTCAAAATGCCAGTCGGGCAAGGTGCCGGCCTGGTTGATCAGCCGGTCCACCCTTTCAGTGATCGCAGCGAAGCCGCCGGCTTCGAGATGTTCCCGAAGCTCTGCGCGCTTGATTTTGCCAGCATCGCTTTTTGGTATCTCCGAAACCGCAAGCGGCACGAGAAGACTAGGCAGGATGCCATTCCGGCGCAAAAGCGACTGGCGTATCTCCAGCAGCAGCTTCGTAAGCGCGCTCCCTTCAAGCTCGGTATGGAAGAAGACCACCAACTGCTCGCTATCCAAGCCTCGCAGGCGAACAGCGCTGGCCACCGTCAAGGTGGGGGCAACTCCGGCTACCTCCTCCACAACCATCTCTATCGCCGCGGCACTGTAGTTCGCGCCGTTGATGACGATCAGCTCCTTTTCTCGGCCGACAATGGTCAGGCGGCCCCCGTGCAAGATGCCCAAATCGCCGCTTTCGAGCCAACCCGGCTCCGGAAATGCCTCGGCAGTGGCCTGGGGATGGTTGAAATAGCCGGACGTCACCGGCTCGCCGCAGACCTGAAGCGAACCGCGGACGCCTTCCGGAACCGGCTGGCATGCCGCGTCGACGATCCTGAGCGAGACGCCCGGGATGGGGATGCCCACCTCCACCGCTTCGTCCCCGTCGGACGTCGTCTCCAGCAGGAAAGTCTGTGAATAGGCAATGGCGGCGCAGGTTTCCGACATTCCCCAGCCCGGGTGCATAACATCGGCCCGCAGGAGGTGCGGCTTGAGCAGCGACAGGAAACGGCGAGCCGTTCGGCTGACGACTGCTTCTCCGCCATTTAGAATATGCCGGATGCTCCCGAGATCCCAGGAACCCTGCTTCACGTGCTCGGCTTGCGCGTTTACAAGGTGGAAAGCGAAATTCGGCGCCCATGTGAGCGTAGCGCGGTAGCTATCCATCCAGTCCAGCCATGCCAGAGGCCGTTCCAGAAAGAGCTGCTTTGCAGCCTGTACTTGGCTTGCCATCAAGTGGACGGCGTGGATGTGGAACATCACCAGTCCGCCGGCATGCTCCAGGGGCAGCCAGTTCAGCGAGACGTCCTGATCCCCGAACTCATGCCGCTGCGCGTTGGCTGCCGACCACGCAAGGATTGCACGGTGCGATTGCATCACCAGCTTGGGCGCGCCGGTACTGCCGGAAGTGAGCAGCAGAAGGGCGACATCCGTATCCGCCCCGCAGTGCCAGCTGGTGTCGGGTTCGTGCCGGCGCATCAGATCGATGCTGCCGATGCGCATTCCTGGCATTTCCACCGCCTGTGCGATAGCTTCCAGCCGCGGCCTGTGCTCATCGTTGGTCACCAACAGCGGAGAGCCCAACGTCGTCCAGCATTTATGTATCTTATCGACCGTCGCGTTGCGCTCTCCGTATTGGGCGGCCGTCGCGATCGGCACGGGAATGAAGCTGCCCAACATGCAGGCCCAGAAGGCGGGAACGAAATCGCGGCCGCTCTCCAATTGGAAGATGACCTTATCTTGCGCTTGTGCGCCGAGCTTCCTCAAACCTCCCAATATCCGGCTGGCTTCATGGAGCAGCCCCTCGTAGCTCTGGCGATGCTCGTAGTTACGCTCAAGGTAGGTGATCCAGTGCAGGGGCCGTTCTCTGGCAGCGCGGATCAAGGCTTCCGCCAGCGTTCTTGGCGCGCCGGGCATGCGGCGCAGAGGCTCCCCCGAAACGAAGGATGCGGGACCCGACGTTGCGGGCGGCGCTCCCGCCTCATCCGGCGTTGGCGCCTGTCGGGAGAAGGCCGGCTGTATGGGAGCGTGAAGGTTGGTTTTCCCTGGATGCCGCCCTTCGACCGACACCTTGATCTCCGCATCATGCCTGCTGCGGAGTACAGCCTCCAACCCCTGCGCCAAGGAGCGATCCACGATCGGCACCTGGCACAGCAAGGCTTCATCGACTGTGCCATTGCCCGTCAGCGGAATGGTCGTTACCGGAAGGAGGGCGTCAGGCACGAAATAAGACGGGAGCCTCTCGCCGAGATTGCGCAGAAGATCAAAGGAGGCCACCGTCCCGTTTGGAACGAAATAACCAATCAGGAGCGACTCGCCGCTGCCGCTGTCGACCGGCAGCACCGCACAATCCGCGATGCGCGGGTCATCCCGCAACGTAGCCTCCATTTCGTCCAGGTCGACTTGCAAGTCTCGGTGCCAGCGTCGCCGCCCTTGGCCGCCGGTCAACCGGAGCATGCCGTCCTTTCCCAGCTTGACGATATCTCCAGTGCGCCTGAGCGGTTCGCCGGGAGTGCCAGATTGGAACCAAAGCTCGCCCGGAACATCGTTTGCAACCCGGCCGCCTTTGTTGTCCAGGATCTCCAAAACCGCCGTTGCGGGCGTGCCGAGCAATCCTTGCTCCAGGTTTGACGCGCACGAAGTCCATGACAGGACGTATGGTGACGCCGCCGGTTGGTAGAGATGGGCGATGCGTGCGTTCCGGCTGATTGGAAGCCGGTCCACGACCGCCGGAGGCGGGGGCCGTCCGGTGCAAAGGATCAGAGGAGCGTGCGTCAGCGTCCGCGTCCGCACGCATGTTTCCAGGTCGCCGACATGCTCCACCGTCGCCGCTGTGTCTAAAACGGACAGGTCGATGCACGCTCCCAGCGAAAGCGGCCACAAAATCTCCCAGGCGGCAGTATTTGGAAGATAGACGCCACGAAAGGACGCATCTGGATCAAGCTCAAATGTTTGCCGCAACCAATAAACATTCCGTGCAAGCGCATGGGTGCGAAGCCGTGCGTTCTCGACGCTTCCGTCCGCTTGTGGCCAAGATAGAGTCGCTACGGCAAGTCTCGCATCGATCTCGACGGCTTGGACACCTGCACACCCGAGCATCCGAATTCCATCGGAAGCAACGAGAAGGTGGCGGAGCCCGCCCGCCCGCGCCTGCCTGTCGACGGTGCGCCACGGCAGGCTTGGATCGAGGAACACCGGGGCGATGCCCGCTTTCCAGCAGGCAACCGAGGCCAGGATGCGAAGCGGCAATGAGCTGACCCAGATGCCTAATTCTGCGCACCGCTCAGGAACGTGGTCCTTTATTGTTTTTGCCAGACCGTCGGCACGGCAATTCAGCTCATGGTAGGTCCAGCTGAAGCCGTCTGCTCGAATGCAGCAAGCTGAAGGCTTGTCCTCCACCTTAAGGTCAAAGTCCGCGAGGATGGCAACGTTGCTGCCAACATTGGTTGGTAGGTCTAGCAAAAGGTTCTCCATCTGGCATGGGATAGGTTCGGGATACGGGTGAAAAGTGGCCACAAGAAACCTACCGGCGAAAAACTTGTTTTACTTAATTAGTTAACACACCGCCGTGAGCCGGCCAGTGCTTCATGCTTGGACGCTCGCGTAAGCAGCCAGCCTCGCTGTCCGGAAAAGCTACGCCGCTAGCAAATGGTGTAACCGCTCGCACGTCCAGCAAGACAAGCCTTGCTGGACGATGTGCCGTGCCTTGGCTTGCGGCCATATTTTGCACCTATCCCGAAGCTGCCTCAGCGTTGGTGCATAAGTCGACACACCTTTGAAAACACACGAACACTGCTGAGAAAACAGGGCCGGAGCGTCACAGTTGATAGAACGTCGATGCCGGATTTCCTTGCTATGATGGCGCGCGCCCCGCACATGGTTGATGCGGTGGCGAATTAGGAGCTGTCCGTTTGTTCGTAGGCAAAACGGTCCGCCCAGCCTGCGTTAACCGAGAGGGTCGATCCGGCGATGGGCATGCAGGACGGCCTATCGGCAGGGCCGGCGAATTCGCCACCAGTGTTTACACGATTAAAAAACAGATTTTATCTGGCGTGATGATGTTGGTTGAGTTTTGGCACGATTGACACTCTCCATGTTGCAGCGGCTTGCTGTCGGCAAGTGACGGAATGCCAGGGAAAATCCAGGTCAGCTCGTAGTGCACGTGGACCGGGCACCCTCCTCTTTTTACCTTCGAGACCGCGCGGCCGAACTGTTCGTGCGGAGCATCGGCCAGCTTGCCATCGCCGCCATAGATCGAGCCGTAGTCGGGACAGGGAAGATGCAGGCTGCCAATCTCGACAAGCGGCAGTTCGATAAGCGGACGTGCGCATCGATCCTTGATTGTTCGAACGACTTCATCACTGATACCGAACAACAAAATGCTATGGCCTGAAATTCGGCGTTGATCGTTTTGTCAATACCGAGAGCCGAGTCGCATTTGACCTTACACTGGCAATTCGGGTCTAGCCCGGCAGCCCAAACCTGCTGACACCAATTGTGAACTGCCTTAAGGCTGAGGGCACAGTTTTTGATGCCAACTTTGGCTACTGTCATAAGGGCGCCCTCCAAAAATGGAATTAGCGCATAAGCGACATCCTAAACATCTAGCTGTTATATCAATAGACCATCTTTTACAAGATATTTGCAATAACTGCTGATGACAACAGTTTTATTGTTACCATTGTAACTCCGCAGAGTCTGCCTGATCGCGCCGTCACCACGGCCATCCACGTTCCAGGGCTGCTCAACATTATGAGCCAATGAGCATTCTGAGCAGCTCGTTAATGCCTGCGAGACTGGCGCGATGGCGGTCCTGGTTGAGCGTGTCGGTCCGGTTGCTCGACCAGGTCGCAGGATTCGTGGCATCGCTCACCGATGATGGCACCTACGCAGCGGGACCGGCGTCTCCAGTTCACCTTGGCCTGAGATGGTCCCCATTCTTCGGACGGGTGGTTAAGCTCGGTTCGGCTGATGAGAAGGACGGACCCGATG
>CAXTUQ010000005.1:0-30503 GCA_964247405.1 uncultured Acetobacteraceae bacterium | reverse complement strand
TCGCCCCCTCGGCATAGCCAAGGCCGCATAGCAGGATGGCGGCCACCATCAGAACATCGCCAAGGAACGAACCTCCTCCGCTTTGGAAAAGGGCGAAGCCCGCGACCGCCGCTCCTCCAAGGCCCGAGAACAGCCAGAATATTGGCTGGGGCCGCTCACCGCCGCGCAGCACGCCGAAGATCGCCGTCGCGAGCGGCAGAAGGCCGATGAAGACGATGGAGTGAGCCGAAGTGATGCGTTGAAGCGCCAGCGCCGTCAGCAGCGGGAAGCCGACGACCACGCCCAGCGCGACGATGCCGAGGGAGGCGAGATCGCCTCGCGCGGGCCTCGCCTGACGCAGCAAGGCAAGGAAGGCCGCACCGAGAAGCGCCGCGATCACCGCGCGGGCCGAGGTCAGGAACAGCGGCGGGAAGTCGCCGACGGCGGCGCGTGTCGCCGGCAGCGAGCCGCTGAAGATCACGACCCCCACGAGGCCGCTGCCCCATCCTTTTGTTGTCCGGTCCATGTCGCCCCGCTTTCCAAAGAGCGACCTGTAGGCCCCCAGCCTCGCGTGAACAGGGACAATGCAGTACAATCCGACAGAACTGTACTGATATGTCAGTCAGTACGGTCAATGGGGAGCAGGTGGCGGGCATGGAGGCTACACGCACCGGCGCGGTGATGGCGGCCATCCGCGCAAGGGTGGCGAGCCGTGCCCTCATGGCCGGCGACCGGCTGCCCTCGGTTCGCGGCCTCGCCGCCACCATGGGCGTGTCGCCGTCCACGGTCGTGGAAGCCTACGACCGCCTTGCGGCTGACGGCCTGATCCTCGCCCGGCGCGGTTCCGGCTTCTACGTCGCCCGGACGGGGTTGCCGCCAGTGGCGCTCACGGAGGCGGGCGCGGGGCGTGACCGGGCTGTTGATCCGTTCTGGGTGTCGCGGCAGTCGCTTGATGCCGATCCCGCTGCCATGAAGCCCGGATGCGGCTGGCTGCCGGCGGACTGGATGCCCCATGCCGCCCTGCGCCGCGCCGTCCGGACGCTCGCGCGGGCCGAAGATGCGGTGCTCACCGATTATGGCAGCACGCGCGGGTCATCCGCCTTGCGCCGGCTGCTGCTCGGCCGGTTCATGGAAGAGGGCGTCGGGGCGGCGCCCGAACAGCTCCTGCTGACGGCATCCGGCACGCAGGCCATTGACCTGATCTGCCGTCTCCTGCTCCGGCCCGGCGACACGGTGCTGGTTGACGACCCCTGCTACTTCAACTTCCGGGCGCTGCTCCGGGCGCACCAGGTCAGGATGGTCGGCGTGCCCTACACGCCCACAGGCCCCGACATGGCGGCCTTCGAGGCGGCGCTGGCGGCGGAACGACCGCGCCTCTACCTCACCAACTCCGCGCTCCACAATCCGACCGGCGCCAGTCTATCGCCGCAAACCGCCCACAGGCTCCTGAGCGCGGCCACGGCCTACGATGTGACGATCATCGAAGACGACATCTTTGCCGACTTCGAGCCTGAACCGTCGCCGCGCCTGGCCGTGCTTGACGGGCTCAGCCGGGTCATCCGGGTCGGCAGCTTCTCCAAGACGCTGTCCGCCTCGATCCGCTGCGGCTACGTCGCCGCACGGGCAGATTGGATCGAGGGCCTGCTTGACCTCCAGATCGCCACCAGCTTCGGCGGACCTAGCCCGATTGGAACCGAGCTGATTTCCAGCGTCCTCGCGGGCGGCGGCTACCGCAAGTACATGGACGAACTGCGGCAGCGCCTCACACGGGCCAGGCGGGAGACCGCGGGGCGGTTGGAGCCTCTCGGAATCCGGCCGTGGATCATGCCGCGCGGCGGCTTCTACCTTTGGTGCCGCCTCCCGGATGGGCAGAACTCCGCCGCGCTCGCCCGCATGGCCGTGTCCGAAAATGTCGTGCTGGCGCCGGGCGACGTGTTCAGCGTCTCGCAGACGGCTGCTGCCTTTCTGCGCTTCAACGTCGCGCAGGCAAGCGATCCCCACATTTTTGCGGTCCTCCGGCGAGCTATGGCGGCAGGAAACGGCTGACGAGTCCCGTCTTGGCTTCCCGCCTGACGCGGCATTCCAAAAGTCAGCGGCCAACTGTCCGCCAGGGTTGGTTTGCCGGACAGGCGACTGACCGGAACATCAGCCACCCGCGTTTCTGTTTTGGTTCGCATTCCGGACCGCCGCGCCCTGGTCAACCTGGGTTGGCCACGGCCCAGCGCCCGTTCTGGGTGCGACCGCCGTAGCCATAGGCGTCCCCGTCCACCGCGTGGACGAACACGTAGCATTCCTCGTGCAGCGGGCCGAGGAGCGCGGCCATGCCGTCGAAGGCCGCGCGCACGAAGGCCGTGGTCTCGCCTTTCGTGTTGGTGCCGGCGGTGATCTTGATGTCGAGCCAGAACGCCGCCTTGCCGTCATCAACAGCCGGTCGCCGGCCGGCGACGAACCAGCCGTCCGGGTCCGCCGCTTCGACCAGCACGGCCGTGACGCCCGGGTCCTTGCCCAGCCGCTCGGCGCCAAGGCGTACGGCGAGGGCTGCGACCTTGCCGCGCAGCTCCGGCCGGGGCCGGGGGTGGCGTAGCGGACGGTGATCATGGGCATGACGCGCTTCCTTTCCTTTGCCGTAATAGCGAGAGGCAGCTTGACCGAACCCGGCACGGGGTGGAACGCTATGGCACTCGCTTCTGACCATAGCGGGATCTTATGTTGCTCGATCTGGAATCCGTCCGCCTGTTCGTGCTCGCGGCCGAGTTCGGCAACCTGACCCGAGCTGCCGAGGTCGCCGGGACCGTCCAGCCCGTCGTGAGCCAGCGGCTCAAAACACTGGAGGCGCGGCTGGGCCGCCGGCTGCTGGAACGCACGCCGCGCTTCGTGCGCCCCACCCCGGACGGCGCCGCGTTCCTGGAGCGCGCCCGGGCGCTGCTTGCTGCCCATGACGCTGCTGTGCAGTTCACCCCTGTGCCTGCGGTCCGCTTTGCCGTGGGCTTGAGCGACCACGCCCTCGGCGTCAATCTCGAAGCGGTGCTGCGCCGGGTGCGGGCGGCGCTGCCGGCAGGTGCGGTGATCGAGGCGCGAACCGGCCTGTCGCAGCCCTTGCACGCCGCCTTCGATGCGGGCCACCTCCATGCAGCCGTCATCCGGCGGGAGACGGGTGGGGCCGATGGCGAGGTGCTTGGAACCGACCCCTTGGGTTGGCGGGCTGGGGAGGAGGTCCGACCCTCCGCCGGCGAGCCGCTTCCTTTGGCAACGCTGGGCCCGCTCTGCGGCGTGCGGGCCGCGGCCGTGCGCGCCTTGGACGCGGCAGGGGTACCCTGGCATGAGACCTTCCTGGGTGGCGGCTGCGCGGCGCTGCTGGCCGGCGCGCGGGCAGGCTTGGGGGTCGCGCCCATGGGCAAGGTGGCGTCGGGCGGCGCGGCCGATATCGGGCCGGCACTTGGCCTTCCGCCATTGCCGGCTTCGGAGATCGTGTTGTTCGGCCGAGCGGGTTCAGCGGCGACGGCTTCGGCTTTGCGCGCCCTGGCAGCAGGCGTGCGGGCAGGCTTACTCGGCGCGGCGTGATTGCTGGGTTCCTAGGCCACGGCGGTCAGGCCATCGGCAAGATAGGCGGCCATGTCCGGGCCGCGAGGATTGACCAGCACGTGCCGCAGCCAGGCTTGCCGCTCATGCGCCTGGACCGCCAACTCCCACACGCACGGCCCGAAGCCCTCGGGCGCGGCGTCGCGCAACGCCTCGGACCGTTCCACCGGCGCGCGCAGGTGCCGGTGCATCAGCACGTTGCCATGCGCCCACCAGTCCACGAGCACCCAGAAGCCTTGCAGCCCCATGTGCATGATCAGCATGGCCAGCCCGTGGCTGCCGTCGGCGCCGGGCAGCAACGGCAGCGCCGTCACGGCTGCCTGCTCGGCCGCGTGCATCGCGGCATCCGGGATTGCGTCCTCCTTGCCGGCCAGCGTGATGGCGTATCGCTTGATGCGCCACCCTGCCTGGGTCTGGACCGTGCCCAGGAAGCAGATCGGCCGCGGCTCGTAGGTGTAGCCGCTCAATCCGGGTGGGGCGACGCTCGCCTGGTGTGCCATGCGCTGCGAGCTATCGAACGGCCAACCTCCTTGCCAGCACTGGCCACGTAATCTTGGCAAGGTCGGCAACCCCTTGCCTGGTTATGTTTGGGTTGGGATACCGTTGGCGAATTCGGAGTTGCTTGTTGGTTCACAGCGCCAACGGCCCGGAGGAGATCTCGTTTCCCAAGTCGAGGGTAGGTCTCCACGGCCCCTTCATGGGTGTTCTGAACCGCTCCGGGTTTGCCGGAGGCTCCAACTCTTGAGAGGATGGAGCGATGACGACGAAGAGAACGGCGGCGAGCTACTCGCCGGAGGTGCGCGAGCGGGCGGTCCGCCTTGTGCTGGAAGGGGGCGGCGAGCACCCGACGCAATGGGCTGCGATCACCTCGGTTGCGTCCAAGATTGGCTGCACGTCGGAGACGCTGCGCAACTGGGTGCGCCAGGCCGAGCGTGATGGCGGGCAGCGGCCGGGGCCGACAACGGCAGAGCGCGAGCGGATCAAGGTTTTAGAGCGCGAGGTGCGCGAGTTGCGGCAGGCCAACGAGATCCTGCGCAAGGCCAGCGCGTATTTTGCCCAGGCGGAGCTCGACCGCCCGTTCAAGCGATGATCGCCTTTATTGACGATCACCGCGAGGCATACGGGGTCGAGCCGATCTGCAAGGTGCTGCCGATTGCCCCATCCACCTACCACGCGCACGCCGCCCGGCGGGCTGATCTCCTCCGGCTGCCCTCGCGCAACAAGCGCGATGCCGAGCTGCAAGCCGTGATCCGGCGCGTGCACGAGGCGAACTTCGGGGTTTATGGGGTGCGCAAGGTATGGCGGCAGCTCGCCCGGGAAGGGGTCGTGGCTGCCCGTTGCACGGTCGCACGCCTGATGTGCACCATGGGGCTGCGCGGGGTTGTGCGGGGAAGGGAGACCAGAACCACGATCGCCGACAAGGCCGTGCCCTGCCCGGCGGACAAGGTGAACCGGCAGTTTCGGGCGCCGCGGCCGAACGTGCTGTGGTTGTCGGACTTCACGTATGTCGCGACGTGGCAAGGGTTCGTGTATGTGGCCTTTGTTATCGACGTGTTCGCCCGACGCATTGTCGGCTGGCGGGTTAGTCGTACGGCACGTGCAGGTTTCGTGCTGGATGCCCTGGAACAAGCGCTGCACGACCGCCGCCCGGCGAAGGGCGGCCTGACCCATCACAGCGACAGGGGGTCGCAATACGTCAGCATTCGATACACAGAGCGGCTGCTTGAAGCCGGGATCGAGCCGTCGGTCGGCAGCGTCGGGGACAGCTATGATAACGCGCTCGCCGAAAGCGTCATCGGGCTGTTCAAGACGGAGGTGATCCGGCGGCGCGGCCCGTGGCGCAGCATGGAGGCCGTTGAGTTTGCTACCCTGGAGTGGGTGGCGTGGTTCAACCACCAGCGCCTGCTTGAGCCCATCGGCAACATCCCGCCCGCCGAGGCCGAAGCGCGCTATTATGCCCAAGCCGAGGCGCCCGCCCTGGCCGCGTGACCCAAACCAAACAGCCTCCGGCAAACCCGGAGCGGTTCATTCCGACAGGCCGGTCGGATTCGCCAGCGGTGTTGGTTGGTTTGCTGGACAAGCACAACTGCGCCAATGCTCGCGCCAGTATGCCGTCGTGTGCTGGCAAAACCGAGAAATCAGCTCAAGATCCACCGGAGCCGTCGGGGATGTTTGGAAGGAGCCTGTCATACTGGACCAGGATCAACTGTCGGAGCTGGCCGACATCGGATGGACCTACTGGCGCCCGGCGGTGGACGGAATCGTCGAGCTGGGCACCTTGCGGGGCCGCGAGGTCGCGCTCCCGACGCATTTCCATGATGAGGACCAGGTCACCTTCGTCGTTTCCGGACGGCGCAGGTTCCTCATCGGAGGCGAGCTTGTCGCTCTGACAGCCGGCCAGGGCGCCCTGATCCCCGCGGGCGTTGCTCACCGATCCCTGGCGGAGCCGTCCGGCGTCGCCTGCCTCAACGCCTACGTGCCCGCGGGCGGATACGCCGTCGCCGCGATGATGGGGGATGTCGAGCGCCTGTGGCGCAAGGCGGGCCATATCCATGCAACGGAGCTGGCGGCGGTGGTCCATCAGCATCGCCAAAGCGTGGGAGGAAGCACCATGGCAAGCAGCCCGATCCCGGTGCGCGCCGACCGCCGCGAGCCGGTGAGCCAAGCCGCCGCACGGGCCGGGCTGAGCCGCGAAGGTTTCTCCCGCAGGTTCGCCAGGCGCCATGGCCTGCCGCCCCATGCCTTCTGGGTCATGGCCAGGCTGAACCACGCGCGCGGGCTGCTCAGGGCGGGGGAGGGCATCGCCGACGTCGCTGCCGCGACCGGCTTCGTTGACCAGAGCCACCTCGGGGGTTGGTTCCGGCGTGCCTTCGGCGTCACCCCGGGCCGTTACCGCGCGGGCTGGTCACGGTCACAAACCTGCCAGACGCGGCAGTGACCTGGTCCTAGACCTGGCCCGAGAAGGGCGGATGCTGCGCCGTTCCGCTTCGGCGCTCGCCGGTCGCGGCAGCCGCCTCGCATCCATGGACAGGGTGGTGTCGTGCAAGGGCCGTACGTCAACGTCGTCTCTTACCTGTTGGTTGTCGGCGCCGGGATCAGCGTCGCACTCCAGCAGGTCCTCAACGCGAAGCTGCGGACGGAGCTGGGTTCTGCATGGTGGGCAGGGTTCGTCAGCTACTTCGTCGGCGTGCTGGCGATGTTGGCGATCATTGTCGTATCCGGCGAGCCGCGACTGTCGGCGGCCATGGCCGGGCACACGTCCTGGCCGTCGTGGACGGGGGGCATCTTCGGCGCGATCTTCATCGGGACGGCGATCCTCATGGTGCCTCGCCTGGGTGCTGCGACGGTTCTCGCGCTGATCGTCGTCGGCCAGATGCTCGGGTCGCTGGCGTTCGACCATTTTGGCCTGCTCGGCGTCCCGCAGCATCCGGCAAGCCCGGCACGACTGGCCGGCGCAGCCTTCCTACTTCTTGGGGTCGTCCTGATCCGCTCCTGATATGTCCGTCAGGGGTCCTTTGACGGACGGCCATCCCGGTGAAGGTCGCCGCCCCTAACCGGAGGACATAGATGGCACTGGCAGCTGCTTACCAACGCAGAGCGCAGAGCGCATCTCGACATGCTTCTTGATTGCATAGAGGCGAACTGGTTCTCTTGGCGGGACCGCATTGAGTCAACCCTCTTTCGGAAAAGGCTGCGGAGCGTCGCACTATGCGGTTGACGGAACAGGTCCTCGAAAACGAATACGTGCGCCTGGAGCCGTTGCAGGACACCCATAAAGAGGAGCTGCGCGAGGCGACGAACGCTGACCAGGAGATCTGGACGTCGCTTTACCCGATATCGATGGCCGGCGAGCACTTCGATCCCTTCTGGCAGCGCATTCAGAATGACCACGGCACCGGGTCATGGATTCCGTTCGCAGTTTTCGCATCTGGCCGTTGTGTCGGCATCACGTGCTACATCAGGCCGGAGGCCGGAAATCGCTGCGTTGACATCGGCAGCACGTACTACAGGCCCGAGCATCGCGGAGGCGTTGTGAACCCCGCCTGCAAGCACCTCCTTTTAGGTTACGCGTTCGCGTGCGGAGCCAACCGGGTGCAGTTCGCCGTGGACGCATTGAACACTCGCTCGCGCGCGGCCATGACAAAGCTCGGAGCTACCGAGGAGGGCATTCTTCGCCGCGCCCGGATCACATGGACAGGTCGCGTATTCGACAGGGTAATTTTCTCCGTGTTGGTCGAGGAGTGGCCCAGAGTCGAAACCATTCTTGCGCAGCAGTTGTCCGCGCGCTCGCATTCATGAGTGCTGGTCGCTGCCCCAGCACCCACACGGACAGGCTTCGTGCAATACCGGAAGGATCAGATCAGGTCCGCGCGATAGAGTGCCTGCGAACCGATGAGAGCCGCATATCGCCGCAGGACCATGACGCAGGAGGCAAGCTTGACTGTCGGACCGTTTCCCAAGACGCGCCTCCGCCGCAACCGGGCGGACGGATGGACCCGCCGCTTGGTGGCCGAGACGAAGCTGTCGGTGGACGACCTGATCTGGCCGGTTTTCGTGCGCCCAGGCACGGCAGAGACGGAGGAGGTCGCCTCCATGCCCGGGGCGGAGCGGGTCACGCTCGACCGGCTGGCCAGGCACGTCGAGCAGGCGGCGGAGCTGGGCATTCCGATGGTGGCGCTGTTCCCGGCGACGCCAGCCGAACTGAAAGACGCGGACGGGACCGAGGCGACCAACCCGGACAACCTGATCTGCCAGGCTGCGCGGCTGCTCAAGCGCGAGTTCCCCGAGATGGGATTGCTTGGGGACGTGGCGCTCGACCTTTACACGATGCACGGCCACGATGGCGTGCTGCGCGATGGACGGGTCGCCAACGACGAAAGCGTGGCCGTCCTTGCACGCCAGGCGGTGGTGCAAGCGGAGGCGGGGATCGACGTCGTGGGGCCGTCCGACATGATGGACGGGCGGGTGGGCGCGATCCGCACGGCGCTGGACGCGGCGGGACTGGAGGGTGCGCGGATCATGAGCTACGCCGCCAAGTATGCCAGCGCCTTCTATGGCCCATATCGGGACGCGGTACGGTCAGCACGGCTGAACGGCGACAAGAAAACCTACCAGATGGACCCGGCCAACGGCGAGGAGGCGCTGCGCGAGGTCGAGCAGGACCTGCTGGAAGGCGCGGACATGGTGATGGTCAAGCCCGGGATGCCATACCTGGATATCGTGCGGCGCGTGCGCGACCGGTTCGGCGTGCCGACCTTCGCTTACCAAGTCTCCGGCGAGTACGCGATGATCATGGCCGCGGTGCAGAACGGCTGGTTGGACCATGACCGTGCGATGATGGAAAGCCTGCTCGGGTTCAAGCGGGCAGGTGCTTCGGGGGTGCTGAGCTACTTCGCCGTGAAGGCGGCGCGTCTGCTGCGGGTTTGAGCGTTGGGCGCAGGTGACGGGACTGTCAGGATCGCTCGCCTTTCAGATGCGGCTGCCGTCCAGGAAATCAGTGCGGCGGCCTACATCCCGGTTTACCGAGCGGTTATCGGAGTTGTTCCGAAACCGGCCCACGAAGATTATGCGGGTAGGATTGAACGGGGCGAGGTCTGGCTTCTTGAGGAAGGCAGCGGCCTATCCGGCGTAGTCGTTCTGGAGCCGACGACCGACCACCTCATGGTTTACAGCATCGCTGTCCATCCTCGGCATCAAGGCAAAGGCTACGGGAAACTGCTCTTGGCCTTTGCCGAGCAGCGTGCAGCGGCGACCGGGTTGTCCGAGGTGCGCCTTTACACGAACGTGCGCATGAAGCGAAATTTGGCCTTTTATCGAAGCTGCGGATATGCCGAGATTGGCATGCGCCCACACCCGAGCCGGCCGGGGGAGGTCGTTGCTGATATGGTGAAAGTGGTATCCGGCACACCTGCTGGCCCAAACCAGTGATGTTATCTATTCGGATGTGTGCGAACAGGACGGCTGCCCGCCCTATTGCACGTCCGCCTGGGCTTGGTTGGCGGACAAGGTTGGCCTGACTGCGTGTGGCTTCTATGCCGCACGCGCATGCGACGCTGAAAGCCGGCGCAGCCCTCGGTTGAGTGGCTCGGCGTAGAACCGGGCGACCAGGGCGGCCAACGCCCCCGAGAGCGCGAGGTAGGCTGCCAACAGCAGCAGCTTGCCATCTCCGGCGACGATGCGCGACGGGAACGCGACCCGCATCCCGCCCAGCACGACGAGGTGGAACAGGTAAAGCTCGTAGCTGAGCCGCCCGAGCCAGCCAAGCGCTCCCAGAGCGCGACTGCGTTCCAGGACCGGCCCGGTCGGGCTCCCGTGCGCCCCCAGCAGGAGGACTGCCGTTCCCAGGGCCATCAGGGTGACGCCGAGGACGTTCGTCTGCGCGATAGGTCGCCAGAGATAAAGGAACGCCATCCCGGCGATGATCGCGACCTGAAGGGCTGCCGTCGCACGTCCCCGCAGGGCCACTCGCTCCGCCAACAGCGCCGTGCAGCAGCCGATCGCGATCCCGTCGAAGCAGGCAGGGTAGGCGTACAGCCAAGCCGCCTCGTTTCCTTGGTGGGCGAGGCGCCAGGCTGGGCCGAGGACGATGAACATGGCCCAGAAGGCAGCCAGGCGAACGTCGGTCCGCAGGACCAGGCAGGCGAGCGGGAAGGCGAGATAGAACGCTTCCTCGACCGAGAGCGACCACAGGATGCCAAGGGGGTAGCTGAACCACCCGGCGCGGCCGACCAGGACGTTCATCCAGGAGGTCAGGGCCGCAAGGTGCGAGAGCCAATAGGGGACCGGTCCAGGCCCGCCACCGTCCGGTGAACGGTTCTGGAACACCCCGAAGCCTGCCAGGGCGAGCGCGTCCACCACGAGCAGGAGCAGCAGCAGGCACGGCAGGATGCGCGCGGCGCGCAGGCTGTAGAAGGCCCGCGCGCCCACCCGGCCGAGTTCGCCCCAGCGCCGGCGCGCGTTGAGGGTGATCAGGAAACCCGAGACCACGAAGAACATGGTCACGCCGTAGTTGCCGTTGCGGGCGACGGCGCGGACGGCCTCCCATCCAAAGGCGCGGGCGAGTGCCGTGTCGTCGAGGCGGTAGGCGATGTTGAAGTGATGGAACAGGACCAGCAGGATCGAAACGCCCCGGATCAGGTCGAAGCGCTTGTTGCGCAGGCCAACGCTCATTGGGGCTACTCGCGATGTGGTGGGCGCCGGCGCGCAAGCCGGACCGGAATACGTATTGCTCGCAAGCTGTGCCAACTGCTCGCCGCCTACTGGCCGGGCCGCGTCCTCAACTCCGGGCGCAGGTGCCGGAACGGCAGGGAAGCAGGGTCGGCCGCCACCGGCCCGGGTGCTGCGGCCACGATCACCCGGGCCGCCATCGGCCCGAAGTCGGCGCGGAAATGTACCGACGACTTCAGGGCGATGATCCCGCAGGCGGCCGGCTCGATCCCGACGTGGCGCAGGATGGCCTGGTCCAGCGCTTGCATCTTGCGGCTGGCCACCACCACGCGGATGCCGGACGCCACCTCGACCAGCGCCATCGGGCCGAGGTTGGCGGGGTTGCCGCCGCCCATCGGCCCCGTCAGCGTGAACTGGCCGTCCGTCAGCACGGCCACGGTCGCCTCCACGTCGAGCGGCACCCCGTCCGACTTGCCGCCGAGCGACAGCCGCACCGTGCCGCCTTGCCCGGCATCGTGGCATCGGCCGGCACTTTCGGCGTCGTTGATGAGGCACACCACGGCGCCGCGCGCTTCCTGCCGGATCAGCTCTGCCAGCAGCCCCGTCGTGTCGCCGTGGCCGCCGCCGCCGGGGTTGTCCTGCGTGTCGGCGATCACGACGGGACCACGAGGCTCGCGCATCGCAGCCGCCACGGCGTCGCGTGCCGGCAGGATCTCGGAGCCGAACTCGGCCTCGCGGCTTCGCAGGAAGGCCAGGAAGTCGTCTGCGGCCTCCTCCGCCGCTGCCTTCGTGTCCGCGTAGGCGACGAGGGCCGGGCCGCAGCCGGGGAAGTCGGCGTAGGGAAAGCCGAAGCACCAGGCAAGCTCGACCATTCCGGGGCGGCCGCCGATCCGGGCACGCTCCGCCATCACGCCCTGCATCGGCTCCACCAGCGTGCATTGGCTGGTGATCGGCATCCAGTAGTCGAGCTGGCGGTAGGCGCGGGCGAACGGCCCGGCGCCGATGCGGCGCAGCAGCAGCCGCATCGCCCGGGCACCCGCCTCCTTCATGTCCACGTGCGGGTAGGTGCGATACGGCACGGCGGCGTCGCACCGGTCCACCATGGCCGCCGTGAGGTTGGCGTGGGGATCAAGGCTCGCCGCGACCGGCACGGCGCCGAGCACGGCCCGCACGCGCCGCAGCAGCTCGCCCTCCGCATCGGGGAAGCTATCGGCCACCGCGGCGCCGTGCAGGTCGAGGTAGACGCCGTCCAGGGGACCACTCTCAAATGCCCCCACCAGGCCCGCGCAGATCAGCGCGGCGATGCGCTCGAACGCCTGGTCCTCCACCGGGCCAGCCGGGTTGGCGAAGCACCAGGTGAGTGGCACCACTGCGGCGCCTGCCGCTTCGGCCTCGGCCAGCGCGCCGGCGGCCGCGACGGAGGTGCCGCGCACCGCGTCCAGCATGGCCGGGCCGGAGCGCAGCGGCGGCAGCCCGCCGGGCTGCACGAACTCGGCCCAGCCGGTCGGCCGCGGCGCGAAGGAATGGCTCTCGTGCAGGAAGCCGCCGACGGCGATGCGGAGCGACATGCGTTGTCCCCTTCCAACCGGGACGGCGACCCTGCCCGTGCGGGTGGGCCGATGCAACAGCCAGGCGCGGCTCGTAACTTCCGGGCTGACTACGCGACTGCATTGGCAAGTCCTGCCTGATCGCCACGATGCCGTGCGGATGAGCATGGTCCACGGCGCGCTCGTGGCGATCAGGGCTTATAAGCTGGCGGGCCGCCGCGGCCTGCTTGTCAGCATCAAGCCCCGCCAGCACCGCATCAGGCACAAATCCCGGCACGCCTGCACGTGCATGGCAGCCAGCGCGTCAACATTCCCCAGCGCGGCGACTCGGTAGGCGATAGAAGCCAGCGGGCTCTCGTAGGTCGTCATGCCGGCCAGCAAACATGCGCGCGCACATCGCAGCAAGACGGAGCTGCGACGCCTGGCTGGCCGCAGCAAGTTTCTTTCCGCTAACCTTGCGGCAGGACACCAGGAGCGATGCCGCAATGAACCATCCTGCCGATATGGGCCTGCTCGCGGCCTCTCCGTGGTGGCGCCCCGATCCCGGGAGCAACCTGGTGATCCGGGGCGGAAGCCGACTCGTCGGCACCTATCCGGTCAGCGGCGCCAAGAATGCCGTCTTGCCGCTGATGGTCTCGGCTCTGCTCACCCCTCATCTGGTGACCTTGCACAACGTGCCGGCCAGTCTGGACGTCGCCGTGCTGTCGAACCTGCTGCAGCGTCTCGGCGTGGGCCTAAGCTGGTCCAGCAGCGGCGGCACGGGCCTTTCTCTGACGCTGTGCGCCGACCAGGTGCATCCGGCACGCATCGACGGAGATCTGGTGGGACGGATGCGCGCCTCCGTCCTGCTGCTGGGCGCGGTCCTGGCCCGCTGCGGGGAAGCCTGCCTGCCCATGCCGGGCGGGGACGCCATCGGGCTGCGCGGCATCGACTTCCATGCCGCAGGGCTGCGCGCCATGGGCGCGGAGGTCGAGATCACGGGCGGCGTCATCCAGGCCAAGGCACCGCGCGGCCTGCGCGGCGCGGAGGTCGCGTTGCCGCTCCCATCGGTGGGTGCGACGGAGAACCTGCTGCTGGCTGCCGTGCTGGCGAACGGCAGGACCGTCATCCGCAATGCGGCGCGCGAGCCCGAGGTTGCTGACCTGGTGCATTGCCTGGCTGCGATGGGAGCGCAGGTCGAGGGCATGGGCAGCGGCGTGCTCACCATTGCGGGGGGCCGTCCGCTGACAGGCGCCGTGCATACGGTGATGCCGGACCGCATCGAACTCGGCACCGTCGCCTGCGCCGCGGCCGTGACGGATGGCGAGGTGATGCTGCAGCACGCCCGTGCCGACCTGCTTGGGGCGGCTGGACCGGCGCTGGCAGCGGCGGGCGTGGTGCTGGAGAACGTCGATGGCGGGCTGGTTGCCCGCCGGTCGCCCGCCGGCATCACCGGGATCGATCTGCACACCCGTCCCTACCCAGGATTTGCCACGGACCTGCAGTCCCCGGTCATGGCGATGCTTGCGACGGCAAAGGGCGCAAGCGCCGTCACCGAGACGATCTTCGAGCAGCGCTTCCGGCATGTGGACGAACTGAGGAAGATGGGCGCCAACATCACCGTCCATGGCCGGACGGCATGGGTGCGAGGCGTGGAGCGCCTGACCGCGGCGCGGGTGACGGCGACGGACGTGCGGGCGGCGGCGGCACTTGTTCTGGCGGGCCTCGGCGCCAAGGGCGAGACCGTCCTTGACGGGCTGGACCACCTGGACCGCGGCTACGACCGGATGGCCGACAAGCTTGTGGCGTGCGGGGCGACCATCACACGATCATCGGCGTGACGCAAAGGCCCGTTCGGGATCGCCCCCGGACAGCCTGCCCGTCCGGCAGCGGTTTGACGGGCAGGCATCCTATGCGGCAGCATCCACGTTCCAGTATCGCTCCAAGGATCCCAGTCGGCATGGTGCGCAGATGCAAGTCCTTGGGGCGAGCAGTTGCAGTTTCCGGTATCGCCCTGATTGGGGCCACTGCGACCGCCGGTGCGGACCAGGGCAACCTGGTCCCCAACACGGCAGTGGCCGGTCCCATCCTGACGTTTGACTGGCCTGCGATCGAGGTCGGGATCGGATCCTACGAGGAGGGGCCGACAGGGCTTACCGTCATCCGGTTCCCGAAGCGGGCGACCTTGGTGGTGGACTCGCGCGGGGGCGCGCCCGGGACGGTGAACACCGACGCGCTGCGGCTGGGCTGGAGCCAGCCCTTCGCCGATGCCGTCGTCCTCTCGGGCGGCTCGTCCTATGGCGAGGAGGCAATCACCGCCCTCGCGACAGGGCTGAAGGACAGCGGCATCCGGTCCGGCGACTGGCGCAACCTCGCCTTCACGGCGGGAGCCATCATCTACGACTTCGGCAGCCGCCGGCTGAACGAGATCTACCCGGACAAGCGGCTGGCTCAGGCTGCCCTCCAAGCGGCGCGGCCGGGTGTGTTCCCGCTCGGCGCTCAGGGTGCCGGGCGCATGGCGATGCAGGGCAGCTTCTTCGGCTGCGACGCCCATTCCGGGCAAGGCGGCGCGTTCCGGCAGATCGGCTCGGTCAAGATCGCGGCCTTCGTGATCGTGAACGCCTCCGGGGCCGTGACCGACCGGGACGGCCGGCTGGCGAACTGCAACAAGCCGGCGTCCTGGGGCGGCCTGACCAGGACGTCGGAGCTCCTGCAGCACCTGCCTGCAAGCCTGAAAACGGATTGGGTCGCTCCCTCGGCCCATGCCGAGCAGGAGGGACCAGCGACGAGGAACACCACGGTCAGCCTGATCGTCACCAACCAGAAGCTCGACGCGGCCCTGCTCCAGCGCATGGCGATCCAGGTCCATACGTCCATGGCGCGCGCCATCCAGCCGTTCTCGACGGCGTCGGACGGCGACACCCTGTATGCGGCCTCGACGCAGGAGGTGGACAGCAAGGACCTCAGCCCCGACGTGCTGGCGACCCTCGGGGGCGAGGCAATGTGGGATGCCGTGCTGGCGAGCGTGCCCGGCGAGGACGCGTTCGTCCCGCCGGCCACTTCCCCAACCATCGGCGCCGAGGCGCTTGCCGCTTATGCGGGAACCTACGAGTTCGCGGCCACGCCCGCGCAGGCGATCGGGCCGATCAGCGGGCTCGGCCTGGAAGTCCGCCTTGAGAATGGGCTGCCCAAGGTCGTGCCGGTGGCCGGCGGACCGGCGGCAGCGGCCGGGGTGCTGGCCGGCGACGTCGTGACCGAACTTGACGGCTCGCCGTTGCAGGGCCTCACGCTGGGCCAGGTTCTCGACAGGATGCGCGGCCCGACCGGCAGCCAGGCGGAGTTGGCGGTCAGCCGCAAGGACCAGGGCGATCCTGCGCGCATCACGGTCGTCCGTGGGCCGGTGCGGCTCCGGTCGCTCCTGAAGGTCCAGGTTCAGGAAGGCGGCCTCACGGTCGAGGCGGTCGGCGGGCAACGGGTCTACGAGTTCCAGAACGCCAAGCCGACTGCCGTCATCCCATTGTCGAATGCGGAGTTCTTCGTGGAAGGCCGCTACTACACGCGCATTGCGTTCACCACGGACAGAACCGGCAGGGTGTCCGGTGCGGTCCTGAACCCGGGACGCTGGGAACAGGAAGGTGTGAAAGTCGGCTAGGTGGGACCGCTCTTGAGAGGATAACTGGCCGGGACGGCAAAGATCGGCGTCACGCTCCGGCCAAAACATTCCGACGCTCGTGGCGGGCAAGAGCGTGCGCGATCAGGACTTCCATAAGTTCGTTCTGGGGCAGGCCATCCGCCTCCCACATCTTCGGATACAAGCTGATTGCTGTGAAGCCGGGCATGGTATTCACCTCGTTGACGAACAGGTTATTGTCCCGCTGCGGATCGACGAAGAAATCGACCCGCGCCAACCCCTCGCAGCCCAATGCCTGGAATGATTTGACCGCAAGCTCCCGCACACGCTGGGCCTGCGCCGGGGAGAGGTCAGCGGGTATGCGGATGGCGGCGCCATCAGGGTCCAGGTACTTCGCCTCGTAGGTGTAGAAGCCGTGGGCACCGGCAGGCATGATTTCCCCAGGCGGCGAAGCGCGGACCTCACCCGATGCGTGCTCCAAAACCGCGCACTCGATCTCCCGCGCTCCTGCGATGCCCTGCTCCACCACGACCTTTCTGTCATGGCGGAAGGCTTGGCTGCAGGCTTCGTCGAACTCCTCGACCGATCCCGCCCGGGACACGCCGACGGATGAACCCATGTTGGCGGGTTTGACGAAGAGGTCCGATGACCCAAGCCTGGCGACCGCGCCCTCGTAATCCAAGCGGTCGCGGGCTGTCATCGCAAGGAAGGGAACAACAGGAAGCCCGGCCTCGCGCAGCAGGCGTTTGCACACGTCCTTGTCCATGCTGGCGGCGGAGCCCGTGACGGACGAGCCGACATAGGGCACCCCCGCCAACTCAAGCAGGCCCTGGACAGTGCCATCCTCGCCATTGGGGCCATGCAGGACCGGGAACACCAGATCGAGGCGCAAGGGCGAGCCGCTGCGGGCCGACGTGCCGTCCAGGCGGACCACATTGCCGGCACCGCCGGGGACAAGGGCGATCTGGGTCGCCCCATCCGGAAGCTCCAGGAATGGAGCACCCGTTTCGGGTTGGCTGTTGCCCTCGCAAAGCAGCCAGCGCCCGTCACGGCCGATCCCGATCGGGATGACCTCGTAGCGGTTCTGGTCGAGCGCACGCAGGATGTTGGCGGCCGAAAGCCTGGAAACGTCATGCTCCGCGGAGCGGCCGCCGAACAGAAGTCCCACCTTCCTTCGAGACTCCGCCATTTCCTGCTCTCCATCTGGTGGCGGCAGCGTCGTTCGGATCACGGCGAAGGTCAACGAGGACAGCTTTGTTTGTTCCGCTTCGTGGGGTGGCTGGATGCCGTTGGCGAGTTCGCCCGGCCCGGCCCGGCGTGCACTGGAAAGCTGAGAAGACCCGTCCTCGACGTCGCCGAAACAGGGGCCACGACACCAGCGGCGCCTTGAACAAGCGGCCAGTCCCGAATTCGTCAAAGGCGTCGATTGTTCTGGCAAACGAGGTAGGAAACCTCGGGAAGCGAACCAGGAACATGGGCCTGTCGCCTCCGGTCGGTCTGGAAGCGCACCCGGCCGGGAACGAAGGCCCGCATCAGCATGCTGTCTGTTCGCTCGGCACAATCCTTTCCTGACCAGTCTGGATGCTGCCCATCATCTCGGTGCTACGCTGCCAGGCAACGGCCAAACCGAAGGAAAAGAGCATGCGCAATCCACCGTGGAGGGTCGTCGGCCCGTTGTTCGGCTTGGCCGCGTGCCTGTGGGCGGCGGCGGCGGCAGACCCTCTGGCGGACAGCTATCCCGGCGATGCCTGGGCGGCGGCGGGCGAGTCTGGATGGTCCACGAACGGACTGGCTGAGGCCCGGGCCTGGTCGGACCATATCGGATCATCGGCGGTCATGATCATCCAGCATGGCGCCGTGGTGGCGCAGTGGGGAGACGTCGCTGCCCGCCTCAAGCTGCGCTCGGTCCGCAAGAGCTTTGTCAGCGCGCTGGCGGGCATCGCCGTCGCACGGGGCCAGCTCAGCCTCGGAGACACCTTGGGCAAGCTGGGCATCAACGACACTGCGCCGTCGTTGTCGGATGCGGAGCTGAAGGCGTCTGTGGCCGATCTGCTAGGGTCCCGTTCGGGCATCTATCATCCTGCCCTGTATGAAGGGCAGGACGCCGCCGCCAACCGCCCGCCTCGCGGCAGCCACCCGCCAGGCACTTATTGGTACTACAACAACTGGGACTTCAACGCGCTGGGCGCGATCCTGGAGCACGCGACGGGATCGTCCGTCTTCGACGGCTTCACGCGGGAGATCGCCGGGCCGGTCGGGATGCAGGACTACCGTGCGTCGGACGGCTACTATGTCCTGGGTGCGGCCTCCGTTTATCCCGCCTACGAGGCCCGCGTCAGCACGCGCGACCTCGCCCGATTCGCCCATCTCTATCTCCACGACGGACAGTGGGGAACGCGGCAGGTGGTTCCGGCCGAGTGGGTGCGGGACACCACGCAGGCGCGGTCAGACTCAGGCTTCGGGCCGGGTTATGGCGGCCTGTGGTGGACGGGTCCGCTGGACAGCCCCTTTGGCCCCTTGGTGCGGCTGCCGCCCGGCACGTTCTTCGCTTGGGGCTTGCAAGCGCAGTTCG
Organism: uncultured Acetobacteraceae bacterium; assembly: GCA_964247405.1. Taxonomy (GTDB): domain Bacteria; phylum Pseudomonadota; class Alphaproteobacteria; order Acetobacterales; family Acetobacteraceae; genus CAHJXG01. The sequence goes on along the minus strand of CAXTUQ010000005.1, from coordinate 12,049 downwards.
CGTTCGTGCTCCCGGCCTATGACATGGTGATCGTCCACCGGGTTGACTCCGACACCAGCCGGGCCAACCCGGATCTGCGCCAGGTCGGGCGCCTGCTCTGGCTGATCCTGCGGGCTGCGGGCGTAGAGGACATCGGCCCGGACACCACGCTTGCGGCCGCGCCGGGCGAGCGCCTGTCCACGGAAACGCTGCGGAAAACCATTGCCGGCGCGACACTGACAACGGTCAGCACGGCCAGCGGCGGGCCGCATAGACTGCTGTTCGGGGTTGACGGCGTGGTCCTCTACCAACGGGGAACGGAGGCGGCGGCGTACGACCGGGGCCAGTGGGAGGCCGTCGACGGCAAACTGTGCCGCACGTCAGATGCCGAAAGTCGTAAGCGCCTGCCGTCGCGCTGGTGCTACACTGCGATGCTGGACGGCAAGCAACTTCGATTGTTCGATCGCGAGGGACTCATGCAGTCCGATGCCTTGCTGACGGGCAACCCGGCCCAAACGGATAGCGCAAAGGATTGATGCGCAGGACGAAGCTGAGAACCCATTGTCCGTCTAGGTTGGGATACCGTTGCAGATTCGGAGTCGCCCGTCCGTTCACGGCGCCATTGACCCTGTAAGGCCTGCTTTGTCGGCGTTGAGAACGGGTTCCCTCAGCTTCCTGATGCGAGTCGTGCCGGGTCGGACGAGTTCGCCAATGGCATCGGTTCGGACACCGTTGGCGAAGTCGAGATTGGTTGTTTGTTGACACGATAACGACCCTGGCAAGCTTACCCCCATCCGGGCCGAAAGCTCCTCGCACGGCATCTGGGGGAGCGAGGAAGCGGGTCAGCCGACTTCGCCAACGGTATCTCGTCGTTTGACGAAGTGATACAGGCCCGGCAATGGTGGATAGTAGCCCGCTGCCTGGTCAGACTTCGATATTAAAGCCGAGGTCGATTTCGCTGGCCGGCAAGCCGCGTATACCCCAGTTCTCGGGCGGCACCTCAATCAGAGCGACCTTGATGTCGGAGTCCGGCACGCCGAAGCGGCCGAGCTGCTCAACCACGGCGCGATAGAGCCGACGCTTGGCGTCGAGCGAGCGACCGGAGAACAATGTCACCTCGACGAACGTGTAGGTGGTGCCCTTGCCTGTCGGGACGATGAAGGCGTCGTGATCGTATTCGGTCAGGCGCACGCACCGGTCCTCTCTGGGGATCAGCAGGCCCTCAAGCAGGGCTGCCTGCGCGGCCTCGATCAGCTCCTGACGCCGGTTGCCGACCCAGCCGGTGCGCGTCTCGATTCTTGTGGACGGCATCTGGCTACGCTCCGTTCAGAAACTCGTCATGACGCTGGGCCACGTTGGCCCGCTCGCACGCTGCCTCAATCCAGTCGAGGCGGTCCTTGCCAAAGAAGCGCTCCCCCTCGATGACAACGGTGGGCACTCCGGGGCAGGCGTGGACGTCGAACGCGCGGAGAGCGGCTCGGGCGTCCTGACCTGGCTGGTCCTGGGCGGCGGCGGCCAGTAATTCGCTGTCGTCCATGCCGGCCCGCTGTGCCGCCCAGCGGATGGTGTCCGGCTCGTTCACGTCCAGGCCCTCCACCCAGGCCGCCGCGAATAGGGCGGCATCGAGGGCGTCGCGCCTACCCGCGTCCGCGGCGTAGTAGGCGCGGGCCGGCAGTTCCTCGCGGTCGAGGGGATACGTCGCCCATCGGGCCGCACGTTCAGCGAACACCTCCGGCTCAGGGTAGTGAAAGGGTATGCCGTGGCGGTCCGCCCAGCGGCGGCAGTCCTCGCGGTTGTAGGAACCGGCATTCCGGTTCTCCTTGCCGCCCAGCATCTCGGCGATCAGCACGCCACAGCTGCGGGGAACAAAGATCGGCCGTCGTACCAGCACCGCGCCGGCCTTCGCTGTCAGCCTCCGACGCAGCAGCACCGTTCCGAGATAGGCGTTGGGCGAATGGTAGATGGTGAAGCTGTTCACGCTAACTGTCATGCTTCGACGCCACAGCTTCACCCTGTTGCTCTCACCTGCTTCTACTCCATGGTGCCCGGGGCCGCACAGGGCGGCTGTCCGGCAAGCCAACCCTGGCGGACACCGCGCCAGGTGCGAGCTGGTTGCAAGGCTGCGGCGGTTCCTCTACAAGGGATGGCACATCAAGAGTTGGGCGGACGCCCAACGCCAACCTGCTTCCCGAGCAAGGTGGCGCCCCCGCAAGGGGGGATGTGGCCAGGCCGGCAACTATACGGGCTAAGCCGCGGCGTCTGTTCTCCTCTGCAACGAGGGCGAACGCATGACCACAGATCTCTCCCATGACGTCGGCGCAGGCGCCGACCACACACCGACGGTTTCCACCCGGGTCCTGCACGCGGATCGGATGGCGGACGTTGGCCATGGGGCCGTGCATGCCCCCATGCACACAAGCGTGCTCTATGGTTATGGCTCTGCGCAGGAGCTTCAGGAGGTGTTTCAGGGCCACAAGCCCGGGTTCACCTATGCGCGCCAGGGCAACCCTACCGGCACGGCGCTGGAAGCCAAGCTAAACCTGCTGGAAGAAACGCGCGCCACAATCTGTTTTGCGACGGGCATGGCGGCGATTTCGGCCACGTTCTTCGCCTTGTTGCGTGCCGGCGATCATGTGGTGAGCAGCCAATACGTGTTCGGCAACACCGTGGGCGTACTCCGGACGCTTGAGGGATTTGGGTTGGAGGTCAGCTACGTCGATTCCACCGATGCCTCTCAGGTCGCGGCGGCGCTGCAACCCAACACCAGGCTCGTATTTGTGGAGACGATTGCCAATCCGCGCACCCAGGTGGCGGACCTTGCCGCAATCGGCGATCTTTGCCGCCGAAAGGAAGTGGTCTTCATCGTCGACAACACGATGACCACGCCTGAACTGTTCAAGCCACGGACGGTAGGCGCCAGCCTCGTGATCAACTCCCTCACCAAGGGCATAGCCGGTCATGCCGACGCCATGGGCGGGGCCGTGAGCGACACGGGACTGTTCGACTGGCGCGCGTTTCCCAACATGGATCCGCTCTACCGGACCGGTGATCCGGCCAATTGGGGCATGGTGCAGATACGGCGGAAAGGACTGCGAGACCTTGGCGGCGCGCTGCGACCGGAGGACGCCCACCGCATCGGCCTGGGCGCGGAAACCCTCCGGCTGCGGATCACCCAGACCAACGCCAACGCCCTCGCCCTCGCGCAATGGCTGGAAGCTCAGCCGCAGGTGGCCAACGTCTATTACCCCGGCTTGGCGTCCCACCCTCAGCATCGGCGCGCCACCGAGTTGTTCGGCGGTCGCTATGGCGCGCTGCTCAGTTTCGACCTTACGGACGCAGACGACACCTTCAGGGTTCTTGATGCCCTCAGGATCGTCGTGCTTTCAACTCACCTCGCGGACAATCGAACGCTGGCGATCCCGGTCGCGACCACAATCTTCTTCGAGCTGGGCGAACCGGGTCGGGCAAAGATGGGCATAAGCCCGGGCCTCGTCCGCCTGTCTGTGGGTATCGAAGACATTCGGGACGTGATCGCCGATTTCGCGCAGGCTTTAAGTCGGTCGGGCGCGCGATGAGGCGATATAGGATCACCCATCCTGAAATTCCGAGTGGAAGCAGTCACTCACGGGCTATTGGAGCAGACTGATGCGCATTGCCGTCCTTGCCGACACTCACGGCAACCTGCTCGCCCTCGAAGCCGTGCTGGCCGACCTGCGCACCCGAGTTGCACCCGATCTGGTCGTTAACCTGGGCGACCTGTTCACCGGCCCCTTCGACCCGGCTGGCAGCGCCGACGCGCAGATTGCGCTGGGTTGCCCGACCCTGGCCGGCAACCACGAGCGCAACCTGCTGGAGAGCGACGACACCAGCTCCTCCGTCGCCTTCGCGCGGCCCCGTCTGTCGGCAGCTCACTTGGACTGGATCAAGGCCCTGCCCAGGACGCTGCGGTTCATGGACGGCGAGGTGTTCGCCTGCCATGGCAGCCCAGCAGGCGGCGACCTCGACTACTTGCTGGAAGACGTGGAGAGCGGGCGACCGGTGCTTGCGTCCGAGAGTGCGATCCGGCCGCGGCTGGCGGGCATCGGCCCTGCACGTCTGGTTCTGTGCGGCCACACGCACATGCCGCGCGTGGTGCAAGTCGGGGACGTACTGGTGGTCAACCCAGGCAGCATCGGAATGCCGGCCTACACCGACGACAATCCGGTCCCGCACGCAATCGAGACCGGCACGCCGCACGCCCGCTACGCCGTGGTCACGCGCTGGCCGGGCGGCAAATGGTCGGCCGTGCTGCACGCCGTCGCCTACGATTGGGGCCAAGCCGCGCAACAGGCACAGGTGAACGGCAAGCCGTCCGTCGCCCATTGGACGGCAACAGGCCGAGCATAGGGGCAAACTCGTTGCTGACGACTTCATGACCTCCTCCTCCCTGCTGGCCTTGATGGCAGCCCTAGCTCTTTTCGCCGCGGTTCCAGGTCCGGGCATGATGTCCGTGGTGTCATGCGCCCTGGGTCGCGGCTTCGTCACCGCAGCCGCTTTGGTCGCCGGCATTGTACTAGGCGACCTGGCGTACCTGTTGCTCGCCTTTTTCGGGCTGGACCTGGTTGCCCGCAGCTTCGGCGGCCTGTTCCTGGCCGTGAAGTTCGGGGGTGCCGCCTACCTGGTCTGGATGGGCGTTTCGCTTTGGCGTGCGCCCGCCACGCTTCCTAATCTGAGGCAGGCAGCCGCGGGCGGCTCAATCGGACGCACCCTGCTGACCGGCTTGTCAGTGTCGCTGGGCAACCCAAAGGTGATCGCCTTCTACCTCGGCTTCCTTCCGGCCTTCACCAGCCTCGATCACCTGTCCGTCAGCGACATTGGGATCATTGCCGCCGCCACAGCCTTTGTGGTGGGCGGGGTCCTGACGGGATACGCGCGTCTGGCTGCTTCCGCACGGCGACTTCTGACCAGCCCGCGGCGTGTCAGAACGCTGAACCGCACCGCCGGGTCGGCCATGGTAGGCAGCGGCGTCGCCCTTGCGGTCCGATAGGTCCACAGCCGATCCAACTCGGAGCGAAGGCACCCGTTGCCCATGCCGGAACGTGAGAAGGAAGCCCCCATGAAGCGCCGCTACGCCACCGCCGACGTGTTCACCGACCGCATGTTCGGCGGCAACCCCCTCGCTGTGGTGCTGGACGCGGCCGGGCTGTCGGCCGAGCAGATGCAGGCGGTCGCCGTCGAGTTCGGCTACTCCGAGACGACCTTCGTGCTGCCCCCGCGCGACCCGTCCCACACGGCTTGGGTCCGCATCTTCACGCCTAGCCGCGAGATACCCTTTGCCGGCCATCCGAACGTTGGCGCGGCGTTCGTGCTGGCACAGGAAATGGCGGCGCGCGGTGAAGCAGTGCCGGACCGGCTCGTGTTCGAGGAGGCGGCCGGCTTGGTTCCGGTGGCCCTGCTGCGCGAAGGCAGCACCGTGGTCGGCGCGGAGCTGACCGCACCCGAACCCTTGTCCCGCCGCGCGCAAGTCGCGCCTGACCGGGTGGCGGCGTGCCTGTCGCTCGCAGCCGGGGACGTGCGGACGGACGCGCACGCGCCGCAGGTGGTGTCCGTGGGCCTACCATTCCTGGTGGCTGAGCTTGTTTCGCGTGACGCGCTGCGCCGGGCCAAGGCGGATCGCACAGCCTACGAGGGCGTGTTCCCGCTGGACGGCGCGATAGCCGTGTACGCCTACACGCGCGACGTGGGCACGGCGCCGCCGGAAGCCGGCACCGACTTGCAAGCCCGCATGTTCACGCCCCGCATGACGGAGGACCCGGCCACAGGCAGCGCGACCGCGGCAGCAGCCGCGTTGCTGGCGGAAGTAAGGGGTGGTGCCGACCTCCGCCTGCGCGTCGGCCAGGGCGTGGACATGGGCCGCCCGAGCCTCCTGCTCGCGCGGGCAGGCCGGCAAGAGGGCGCGATGATCGCGTACGTCGGCGGGCGTTGCGTGACGGCGATGGAGGGCAGCTTCCGGCTGCCCAGCCCGTAGGGCTATCAGCCCACGCAGTGGATAGGGCCGCTGTCCGCCAAACCAACCCGATACCGTTGGCGAAGTCGCCTGGCCTGCCTCAACAAGCAACTATAATTTACAAAGACGTAGTTTTAAGCAAAAAAATTGCTAATTTGCATCCACGGGCGCTATCAAAGAACAAACAACTGACTTCGCCAACGGTATCCCAACCCAGCCGGACACAACTAGATCGGCTGAACCCAACCCGAAGCAGTCCTAAGATGCTTGACGCATGACCTCGGCGGGCCGTGGCAAAGTCGCCAAGCCTGGAAGGCTCGCCACGCGCGACACCCAAGACATCACGCCAGGCCACCGTGCAAGGTCGAACTCGCCTTCATCCGCCCGGTGCGTGTAGGCAAAAAGGGCTAAGTCCGCGACCGTCGGCGTTTCGCCCACCAGCCAGTCGTGCCCGGCAAGGCGTTCCTGGTTCTCCGCCTCGCCGCCTTCCAGGCGGAGCATCCCGCGCTGCACATTGAACTGGTCGCCGACCGCCGGCCGATGAGCCTGCCCCGGCGCGAGGCCGACATTGCGCTGCGCCTCGGCCGGCCTCCGGCGGATGGCGAACTGGTTGTGCGCCGACTGCTGGCGGTCCGCTTCGCCTTCTACGCGGCCCCGGCTTGGCGCGACCGGCTCGCCCGTGGCGAGGTCCTGGCCTTCGTCGGTTTCGACGAGGCAAGCGTGGTCGTGCCAGAAACGGCTTGGCTGTCGAGGCGCTTCCCCACGGCCCGGGTCTCCTGGCGTGGCAGCAGCCACGCGGTGCGGGCAGCCGCGGCGCGCGCGGGCTGCGGGGTCGCGCTGCTGCCGCGTTTCCTCGGCGCCGCCGATCCCGGCCTGGTCCAGGTTGAGCTGGGTGGCGCTTCACCGCCCGCACGCACCGCGTGGCTGCTGACGCGCCAGGATGTCAGGTCGGTCGCGAAGATCGGGCTCGCGAGCGACTTCCTGGTCGATCTGTTCAAGCGGGAGCGGCCGCTTTTCGAGGACGGCTAAAACTGTCTGGCCGCGGAACATAGTTGGGATCCGGTCGGGTTGCCCATCATGGAGCACGCCTGCCGCTTCGCATGTCTGACGGCCGTCGGCTCCGCCGCGCCAGGACAGGAGTGACGCACCATTAGCTCTGCGCGTGGACGGTCACTTGACGACCTTTCTCGTCTCGTCGAGCCAACGCTGCATGACGACAGCGCCGGACGGCTCGAAGCCAAGACGCTCGTAGAACCCGACCACGCCGACGTTGCCCTGCCGCACCAGCAGTTGCGCCTTGCGCACGCCGCGGTCGCTCAACCAGACCTCGGCGGCCCGCACCAGTTCGCGGCCGACCCCGCGTGAGCGCAAAGCCGGGTGGGAGCCGACATAGTATAGCCAGCCCCGGTGTCCGTCATGGCCCACCATGACGCTGCCCACCAGTTGTCCGGCCTTGCCCTCGGCGATCAGCACCTCGGACGCGGCGCCGGCCTGGGCGAACCGGAAGTCGGCGTGCGGGTCGTTGTAGCTCGTAATCAGGCCGCACGCCCGCCACAGCGCGACCGTTTCGGCTTCGTCCTCCTCCCGGGCCGCACGGATCAGCAGGGGAGGAGACGAAATGTCCTCCCCTGCGGGAGGGAGCGGGAAGACCAAGTAGCGGACCGTCTTCGCGCCGCCGTGGATCGAGGCCGCGCCGACCTCGGTAAACCCGAGCGCCGCGTGGAAAGCGTCAGATGCTGGGTTCGGCGGATCGGAATTGACCTCGCACGCGACGATGCTGTGGCCCGCATCCACCGCACGCGCGATGAGATCGGCATACAGGCGCCGGGCGTGGCCGTGCCCGCGTGCGGCCAGCGCCACGACGACGCGGTCCACGTACACGAAGCGCGGGTAGCGCGCCCGGAACCAAAAGTAGTTCGGGCTGTCGTAGTCGGCCTTCTCGTCGAAGGCCAGCAGGAACGCCGCGGCGGCGCCAATCTGGCGCGCGTAGAACGCCTGTCCAAGCAAGGCAGCCAGGCGCTCCGGGCCAAGCCATGCCAGCTCTGCGGCATGGGCATTGTTGAGCGCCAGCAACGCTGCTTCGGCATCTTGCGAGATGGCATACGGAGCATCACCGCCTGCCCCGACTGGATGTTTCCTGCCTTGGTTCACATCGGCCGTTGCAGCCGATCGGCCGGGATCGTCCGTCATGGGCCGTTTTCCAGCCGCGTGGGCAGCATGAACCCGTTTGCGTCGGCATAGGACAGCGCATCGGCCGCGAACCCAAACGTGCCTTGCTCCTTGATCTCGCGCGCCGCCCGGACAAGGCCGCCGAGCGCCGCCCGGCTCAGGCCGGAACCGAGACTGACCCGCTTCACGCCCGCCTCGGCAAGCGCAGCCGCGGACGGTGCCCCGCTCCCGCCGGCGAGCACGTTCACCGGGCAAGAGACAGCGGCGCACACGGAGCGGATCGCGTCCAGGCCTGGCAGTGCCGGCGCATAGAGCACGTCGGCCCCTGCCCGCTCGAAGGCTTGCAGCCGGCGGATGGTGTCGTCGAGGTCAGCGCGGCCGTGCAGGAAGTTCTCGGCCCGCGCCGTCAGCACGAACGGGAAAGGCAGTGCGCGGACAGCCTCGACCGCGGCCGCGACCCGCTCAACCGTATGGCCAAAGTCATGGATCGGCTGCGCCGCGTTCCCGGTCGCATCCTCGATGGAGCCGCCGACCAGGCCCGCTTCGGCCGCAAGCCGGATCGTCTCGGCCGCGTCCTCGGGCGTGTCGCCAAAGCCGTTCTCCAGGTCGGCCGAGACGGGCAGCACCGTCGCGTCCACGATTGCGCGGGCGTTGGCGAGCGTTTCCGCCCGCCCGGCGGCCCCGTCACGCAGCCCCAAGGCGTAGGCAAGGCCGGCGCTCGTCGTGGCCAGCGCCTCGAAGCCGAGCGCAGCAAGGATGCGCGCGGTGCCGGCGTCCCAGGGGTTCGGGATGACGAACGCGCCGGAGCGGGCGTGCAGCGCCCGGAACGCGGCGGCCTTGGCGGCCTGGCTTGGCCTGTCGGCGTCGGTCATGTCAGCCCCCTTGCGCCATGGTAGCGGTGGGGTGGGCAAACCCCGACCCCGCCAACGCCTGCATCCGCTCGATCTCCTGGTCGATCCGGGCAGCAAGCCCCTCGCTCACCGGCGTTATCGGCAACCGCACCTCGGGACTGTCGATCAGCCCGGCAAGCCATAGCCACTGCTTGATCGGCGCCGGGCTCGGCTCGGCAAACAGCAGCCGCGGAAGGTCGCAGAGCCGGCGCCAGTCCGATAGCGCGCCTGGCTGGTCGCCCCCAAGCAGCGTCTCCCGGATCGCGGCGAAGGCCCGTGTCTGGACGTGCGCCGAGGCAAGGATGCCGCCATCAGCGCCTTGGGTCAGCGCGGCATAGTAGAAGGCGTCCTCGCCCGTAAGCACCGCGAAGCCAGGAGGCTTGCGGCGCATCAGGTCGAAGGATTGCACCGGATCGGCCGAACAATCCTTCACGCCCACGATGTTCGCGCGCCCGGCCAAGTCCAGCATTGCCTCGTTCCCGAGGTTCACGCCTGTCCGGTATGGGATGTTGTAGATCAGAATGGGTCTCGTGGTGGCTTCGGCCAGGAGGGAGAAGTGGCGTACCATCCCCTCCTGAGAGGGCCGGGTGTAGTAGGGACAGGCGATGAGATAGCCTCCGAGCGGCCACTGCGCGGTGCGCTCCAGCACCGCTGCGACCTTGCACGTGTCGCTGCCGGACAGCCCGAGGAAGAGGGGCGTATGCTTCCCGGCTCCGGCCAGTTCGGCCGCGGACAGGGCGACAAGGCGCTCGACCTCGTGCTCGTCCAGGGTCAGGCCCTCACCGGTCGTGGCGCCCAGGATCAGGCCCTCGATCGGTTCCCTGGCGTAGTGTCGCACGAGCCGCCGCAGCGAGGCCTCGTCGAGCACGCCATCGCGGAACGGCGTGACGAGCGGCAGCCACAGCCCTTGCAATGCTGGATGTTCGACTTCCATGGTGGTCCGTCTCCTCTGTTGAACCGGAGACGGAACCCGAAAGGACCCCGTCCAGCCGGCGGGGTCCAACTCGATCCTGGAACGCTACGGCTTACCGCGTGCGAAGATCCTTGGTCCCCAGTGAGGGGGACTTCTTCGACTTCGCAGACTTGGCGCAGCAGTTGTTCACGCAGGCATCCTTCATCATGACGCGATGCTTGGTCAAGCCGACAGAAGCATCACGTTCTTCTTCGCCGCGTCGCCGACTGATCTCAAGGCCAAGTCGCTCGGGTAGCTACTCCCCAATCTTCTGAGATACGACCGGACACCGCTGGCGAAGTTGCCAGATCTGGCAGGAAGCCCATCCAGAGCCGCAGCGGCGCACCCTCGATCCCCGAGATGCGGGGCTCCACGGGACCGTCGGTGCCGCGAACTAGGGGCCGCCTCCTACTTCGCCACGGGTGTCCAAGGGAAAGCGGACATTCAAGAACGGTGCTGCTGGCCACCCTGTGGCTTTTCACGCCAGTGCCGCCGGCGACGGCAGACGCGCCAGGCGCGGCACCGGCGAGCCGAAGATGATCAGGATCTGGACGAGAAAACCAAGCACTGCCAGCACGAGGCACGCTTCCGACCCGTACGCCTCGCCAACCACCGCCGCGAGCGCGGCGCCGACTGGCCGGGCGCCGTAAGCCAGGATGGTCAAAGCCGACACGCGGCCGAGCAGCCCTGCCGGCGTCACGGTCTGCCGCAACGTCGTCGTGCTGACCACCCACACCACAGGACCCGCGCCTAGCAGGAGGAACGCCAGCCCGGCGATCACGGGCGAGGGCAGCGGGATCGTCAGCGCCATCAGGAGCGACGCCGCCAGGCCGCACAGCGGCCCGATGCCGACGACTATTCCGAACGGCAGTGCGGCAACGACCCGCGACACCAGCAGCGCACCGACGACCAGGCCGACACCGTAGGTGGCAAGCGTCAGCCCGACCCCGAAAGCCTCAAGGCCGAGGTGGTGAACGGCGTAGGGCACATAGGCCGCTTGCAGGACGAAGAAGGCCAGGTTGAACACCACCTGCGTCGTGAACACCGGGCGCAGCAAGGGGTGATGAAGGACGAAGGCTGCGCCTTCGCGCACCTCGGCGAGCGGATGGCGTGGCGGCAGCTTGGGCCGGGCTGGCTCGCGCACGCCCAACAGCAGAACCACGGCCAGGAGCGACAGGCCGGTTGCCATCCCGAACGCCCAGTTGGCGCCGACCCATCCGACCAGCACCCCGCCCAGCGCCGGGCCGGCGGCAAACGCCGTCGTCCGGGCGAGTTCGATGCGTCCGTTGGCCGCGGGCAGTGCGTCCCGTGGCACGAGCGAGGGGACCAGGGCCGGCGTCGCCACGCTGTAGGTCACCGTGCCCGCTGCACCGACAAGTCCCAGCAGTGCCAGCAAGGGCAGATTGAGCAACCCAAGACCGGCCAGGAGGAGGACAAGGGCCAGGGACGCCGCGCGCAGCGCTTCCGCCGCGGCCAGCAAGCGAGGGCGTGACATACGGTCGGCCAGCAAGCCCGCCGGAATGGACAGCAGGAGGAACGGCAAAGTTTGCGCGGCCTGCAACAGCCCGGTCCCGCCTGTCCCCATGCCGAACACGAGAACGGCAACCAGCGACGCCGCGGACAGGGCGATCTGTTCCGCCGACTGCGCGGCGAGGTTGGACCATGCCAAGCGCAGGAACGCGGGCGCGAAGGTGGGTTGGATGTTCTGCGGCACGAGTGGCTCCGGTCAAGGAAGAGGTGCCCCTGACCCTGGCGGGGATAACCGGACCGGCCACCCCGTTTCTTGCTCCCGTATCCAGACGACGGGATGCCGTACTGCTTGGCGACTGGTTGCTGTGGATTTGCACCGCGCAAATCTTGCCCCCGCCCTGTTGGACAAACCAAGGATGGCGGACACCGCAACGAGCGAGGGCTGCACCATGTTGGACAACGAAACAGCCAGCTCTCAGCCCGCCTCCACCCCGAACGTTTCCTTGACCCCGCGCCGGCCCTTGGGCGGCACGGCGAGGGCGCGCGTGCCGTCGATCCGGCGCACCCAGCCCAGGGCGAAGCAGCGCCCGCACAGCGCCGCAC